>JBDGRB010000264.1:3211-4631 GCA_042218485.1 Halobacteriaceae archaeon
TGAAACGTGGCGAGAACGTGGTTTTAACAGCCGGAGTGAGTTTATTCACTATGCACTCCGCCAAGCTGTCAATCATCCGAATGTGAACGATTTTGGAAAGACATAGCGATTAGCGAAGCGCAAACCGAAGAAGCCCCACGTTTTCAAGTGACGAAATTAAAGAACGGCATGACATCGACGAATAATGGTAGTATGGATTGGATTTTCATCCACCGTGCTGACGACCAATTTGGAAAGCTCGATCAGCCAGTTCAGGACCAAATAGTTGCGAAACATAATGAGATTGTCTCTCCAGAGTACCAGGCGATATTCGATATCTAATATTGGATATCAAAATATTTCTGAATATAAGGTATATAAGCTGGATCCTCTCTGAGTGTATTTTACCATTTTTCGGCATATATCAAGCTTCACATGAAATGGTGGAGTGGTACCCCTTAACATGCCACAATATAGTGAATACTGGGTGAAATATTTCAGTACATAAAATTTCAGTACATAAATGTTGATTCGCGCAAGGAAATCTAATACCGAAATTGCTCTTATCGAATAGAATTAACAATATTGTTTTGCGTACTTCATACAGAGGTTGTCTTCTCGATATGCATTTCCAGCTTTTCGAAAAATGTAGGATCATAATCTTCTGAAACATGATCAACATTCCACAGCCCAGATTTACGGATGGCTGCATTTGGACTGTCATTCCCAAGCCAAGACGAGTTACGTGGATCAATAGGTTCTCTGTTATAATTACTCAACAATCCAATGATATTTCGTTCAAAGTACCCCCGGAGACTCTCAGGGCCTGGTTCATCGTTAACCTTTATCCAGAGAAATGGTAACTCTCTGATGTAGGAACTCACACGTCGTTCATGCTCTAGTTCTTGTTCTCTCAAATCACTTCCTGCAGACGTGCCCTCACCCCATTCAGGATATTCATCGTGTAATCCTTCACGCTCAATCATCGCTTCGCCGACACGAAGTCGGAAAACGGAGCCCCGATGATTCCCTCCACCAGCATATTTGCCACTAAATGTTCCTCGATGGGTGATTAACCGATTCCACAGTGATGTACTACTTCCCGTTGATACAGCATGCGTCCCCACGCGTGTGATCCGGCGTTGGTCTGAGGAATCACGAGTTTCGTCTGCAGCAAAGAAAATATAGATACCACGTTCCGGCCAATTCATGCGGCCGTGACAGTTATCTAAGGTTTTTGGACCGCCGACCCGATCTGCTAATCGATCAAGTAGATCATATAAATGATCTACATCCGATTTGCGATCCATGTGGGAACATGCCGAGTGATCGCTAAAAGAATTTGCATTACATTTTTCTATTATTTCTCATATTTTTCAATTGATATGAATGGGAGTAGTACAGATCGAACACGGATTACGAATCATTATCTACTTGATGG
>JBDGRB010000008.1:0-4617 GCA_042218485.1 Halobacteriaceae archaeon
GCTATCATCCATGGTGCAATTCTCAGAAGAGCCTTTGGAGTAACTGGAGAACCAAATCCAATCGATTGACTAACGATCATCCCGAGAGTACCAATAAATAACCCTCCAATTATTCCTGTTATAAAACCATGTTCTAATCCGTTTTTATAGGTACCACCGCCTAAAATGCCGGCGACTAATCCACCAGCCATCCCACCAGCAGCATGACCGATAAATGGAATCAATAATCCGAAAAACGACAAGACTCCTATAACCGCGAGCCCAAAACCAACTGCCCGAAGTCGGACCATACAGAGAGTACAGGTGAAATTGTCTTAAGTTATGGGAATCGATGAGTTTGTAACACAAAACACTCCCGAAATCTATCATTAGATGATCATGGTTTCATCGGAGCTTCTCTGTGTATGAGGATACTTTTATGACCAGATATCATATTTAATAATATGATTTTTGAGGATCTGCCCACCACACCCACTGCGGATGAACTTCTCGATAAGGCATTTTCTCGGGCAGAGCGGGCAGGACGGGCGAAATCAGGGATTGAAGCGCAGGAATCCATGTTACTGACAGCCTCAAATATTTTATCAGATAATCTCGAAAACATCGTAAATCAGTGGCCTGATCTTAATACTATCCATCCATTCTATCGAAATCTCGCTAACGCGATAGCAGATGTCGATGCCATTCAGCAAAATTTAGCCGAGATATCATGGGCGGCAACAAAAACAAAAGAGCTCGGACGTGAATACCAAAATCGCCTCTCTAGCGATGTTGAAACTGCCCGAAAAATGCGGAAACAGGGATTTGCACGAATGGCATCTGTAGTTGAGGAAATAAGTGATGAACTTGAAGCTATTAATGATGCACGAAACCAACTTAATTCATTACCAGATATACAACCCGATGAACCAACCATCGTTGTCGCAGGCTATCCAAACGTTGGGAAGTCTTCGTTTGTGAATACAGTTACCCGAACAAGTATTGAAACGGCATCATATCCATTTACAACCAAACAAGTACATGTAGGTCATTTTAAACAGAATCATATACGATATCAAATTATTGATACTCCAGGATTACTTGATCGACCGGATGCAGAACGAAATGACATTGAATCGCAAGCCGTCACTTCGCTCACCCATATAGCAGATTGTATTATTTTTATACTAGATGCAAGTGAAACCTGTGGATATACCCTTAGCTCTCAACGATCATTATTATCGGAAATAGAATCGAAATTTACCTCAATACCGATTCTGACAGTATGTAATAAAGCAGATTTATCGACCGACGTTGACACGGATTATTATATGAGTATCAAAGAAGACGAAAATGTAACTGACGTATTAGAGGGAGCAATTAATGCTATAGATTATGAACCCGAATTGCCATATAATACAGATTGAATCATTCCCCCTCGTGGAAATAAAGTGAATTTACCCTTAATCTCCTATCACAAGTATGTTTGAAGGACGGCCAGATCGTTCAAATGAGGTTGTGCTTGTTGGACGATCGAACGTAGGAAAGTCCACATTAATGCGAGTAATAACCGGCCATTCCTTTGAGACTGGTCAACGACCAGGTGTTACATTACAGCCAAATTATTACGACTGGGCTAGTCAGGATTTTGTCATTACGGATTTGCCTGGATTTGGCTTTATGTCGGGCGTTGATGAAAAACGACGGGAGGAAATCAAAACAAATATTGTGCGATATCTGGAAGAATATGCGGATAATATCCTAGCCGGAATAATTGTTCTTGATGGTAAGGCAGCTGTAGATATTATTGACCGACATTCCAATGATGATGTTCCATATGTTATTGAATTATATTACCTTTTCGAGGAACTAGATATCAAGCCCATTATTGCAGTCAATAAAATGGACAAAGTAAACAACCGTGATGACCGTCTCAATGAGATTGCGGATCGGTTTGGTTTAATTCCTCCTTGGAAACAATGGCAGGATATTATTGCTCCGATCGTTGCGAAAGATGGTCGAATAGATGCATTAAATGATGCTATCAAAGACCATTTCGATGATTGCAAGAAGGACGAATTGAAACAATTCTTTTAATCAAGTGGCGGCTCGGTGCCCATGCTCATCACAAGGGGCTCAGTGGGGGTAACGTTTCGTCACAGCCGCCATGGTTTATTATGTATTCCATACTTTTGACCGTTGTTTTATCTTTGCCTTCGCATATTCGGAAAATTCATCGAGATCCTGGATCCCATCTTCTGTTACGATTGCCGAAAGAAATTTATCCGGAACCAATTCAAAGATCGGGTTTTTGGACGATATATCTTTATCACCTTGATATAATGGATCTCCGTTCTCGGTAATCTCGGTGTGTTCTTTAACTATTTTATCACGAGATGCCAAAACATATACTGGAATATCATGAACAAACCCAACAACTGCAAGTGGATATGATCCTACTTTATTAATTATAGTGCCGTTTACTGATATTTGATCTGCGCCAATAACGACACAATCGCCTTTCGTCAAGATTTTTGGCAGGGCTGCATCTGTTGTCAACTGGGTTGCAATGTCAATTCCAGCAAGATTTTTGGCAACATCTATCCCTTCTTTTCCTGGTCGAGATTCGGAAACGATCACTTTGTCTGGATTACAATGTCTTAATGCGTTTAGGACGGTTTCAGAACGGGAGATCGTTATGATAACGTGGTTATGAATTTTCGATTCAATATTTGAGGCAATAGTATCATTTATTGCCTGTAGTTCATCAATTCCTGATTGAAGGGAGTCTTGCAATTCATCAAGTGAAGGTTCACCAACCCGTCCTGCAATCCGCCGAATCCGATTTGCAATAACAACCATCGAAGGGCGCACATCACATAATTTTTCGATGAGGTTGACTACTTGTTCCCACTCAGCCGATTCTTGATGACGTAATTCTGCCACTCGATCTCGGAGGACTTCCAATGCCCGAATGGAAAGATAATGGGATCCATGTTCATTATCAGATGCAATCGATTCAATAGACGGTTTTACTGCCTTATATGATTGCCACAATTTCGGGACCGTATCACGATGCAAAATTTCCGGCGGCGGGACCCATACATGCGTGTCCGTTTCCCAATTGGTGGTAATATCACGTGTAGACGTTGAGAATAAATAAGGGTGCACGACCCAATGATAATCATCATTGCGAACATCAAAAGTATTGCCTGACCGAATGAAAGAGACATCATCAGTAGTGAGGCCAGTTTCTTCGATAATTTCTTTCCTCGCAGCAGCATCTGGAGAACCTTCAGCGTGACCAGCCACACCGCCCCATTTGCCTGCATAAGATCCCACGTTATCGCTTCGTTTTAAAAGCAAAATATCTGACTCATGCCGGAGAAAACATGTAACGACATGTGTTTTTTCCATATGCATTCTTTGGCTATGAATTACATGAATCTTGATTTGCGTTCGAAGATGAGGGGCATGTTGCAGGTGAGAAGGAACTCTTATTCTTCAGGCATACGAGAAACGCAATTCATTTCCTACAAATATACCTGGTAAGTTTGTCACAAGCGAGTAACATTATTTATGATTCTAAATCAGCGGAATTTTAGGGACGTACGTAACACTACTGGGTATGCGTGTATTTGCAGTTCCGAATCTCCCAGAAATTTCGGAGGGGGATGATATAGCCACATTAATCGAAAATGAGACTACACTCGAACATGGTGATATCGTATTAATAGCAAGTACGATTGTATCAAAAGCCGAGGGTCGTTCCTATGACTTAGCAGACTTTTCACCAGGCCCTCGCGCCCGCGAAATTGCCAATCGGTTGGAAGAAATAAGCGGAGATCAAAAAGATCCCCGATTTGCTCAGGCTGTCCTTGAAGAATCGACAGATATTCTCATGGAGGCGCCCTTTCTATTAACTGAAACACGATTTGGACATATCGGTGTAAATGCAGGTATAGATCGATCTAATACAGGCAATGCAGAATTGCTATTGTTGCCAAAACAGCCCTCAAATAGTGCAGCTCGTATTCGAGACCGACTTTCGAAAGATGTTCCAGTAATAATTACTGATACAAGCGGTCGTCCTTTTCGACACGGTCAGCGTGGTGTGGCGATCGGGTGGGATGGTATGCCTGCAAGTCGGGATTGGCGAGGCGAGATAGACCGCGATGGTTATGAATTAGAGGTGACTGTTGAAAACGTAATTGATGAACTTGCAGCAACTGCAAATCTCGTCTCAGGAGAAGGAAAGGACGGAACACCTGTTGTAATTGTTCGGAACTGGGACTTTGGTGATCATGATGGAAGTCAAAATCTTTATCGGGAAATTGCAGGTGATTTCATTCGACAGGCACTGCGGGAGTGGGAGTATGAATTAGAGTGAGCTTAATATTAGAAATCCCAGCTGGCGATATATCCAATCATCTCAAAACGGCCGATAGTGATGAATTTACTACAATAATTTTTTATTAATATATATTTGGAGATATAATTAGAAATCCGGCCCCATAACTGAAGAAATAGGTATTACTTTATTCGATTTTTCTACAGGCAGAGCAGGCCGAGTGCCTCGGGGCGTGACCCCGAGGGTGAAGGCCGTAAGCTCGGCTAAACGTGTTCCGTTCGCTCGAT
>JBDGRB010000012.1:0-4575 GCA_042218485.1 Halobacteriaceae archaeon
GCAATCGTTACTTCTCGAGCTCGATACGGCATAATATGACGCCATGGCCCCATCAGCAATCGTTTGGGCGCATTTATTTCTTGGAAATACGAAATCATATCCTGTGAGAACGTATCTCGGAAGCCACCAATTGCGAATGTCGGTGCTGTAATTTCTTCGATAGGAATTCTGTAATTAGATCTTTCATCAGTAAATAATTCTGGAACACCAATCAATTCAGGCCCCTCTTCTCGCAACGCATCTAATCGATGGTGCCAGTGGTCTTGCCATTCACCTTCTGAATCACGACGACTTGTTGGTTGAGCAGCCATTAAGGCATATAATCCGATCCATCCTATCAACTGACTCAGTCGGGGAAGTCCCCCTGGACTGTATACCGTTTGTAGACTTTCATATGGGTGCATAATTGGGACGGCCGCTTCTAATGGCTCGGGATCTTGGGCCGCAGTTTCCAGACATGTATACCCACCTGCGGATTTACCGAGTGCCCCAACACGACCCGTAGTCCATGGTTGATCGGCAATCCAATCGACAATTGTATGGCATTGATTTCCGATTTCTGGAGTCAATAGACCCGCAAATTGCCCCGTTGAGGCTCCCGTTCCTACCAAATTCGCAAGAATGACTTCATATCCATGGGCTGCTATATAATGGAATATCGTCCCATATCGCATAAAACGCTCACGTTCCTTATGGTAGGGTGTCGTCCACAAAATGGCAGGTAAGGCGTCATCGTCGGTCTCCGGTGAGAATCGAGTCGCAGCGACTTCTTCACCTTCCACTGGTATCGTTACATCCGGATCTTTTGTAACGTCAGGCAGTGATGTCATATTGTTATTAGGAATTTAGTTTAGAAAGTATACTGATACTAATAGTATATAATTAATCCGTAACTCATTATTGTTGAACAATTAATATGTTCGCGGATATGCAATCACTCACGTAGTGTAATGGCTATTGGATCGAGATGTTCATCTGCCGTAACTTCGAGGGTCGTATTATTGCGTGTAATTTCCAATACAAATTCAATAGGGGAGTAACTAGTAATTAGTTCCTCATAGGGAACGAGACTGGCCATTGATTCAAACGTGAACGCTAATGGATCTGGACCGTGACGATGGTAGAATTTCCGAATACGTGGTTCAGTCAGTAATGAAACCACTGGGAGAATCGATAGATTTTCATGACAGATGTTACACTCATGATGCGCAAGAATTCGGTACCGTCCTTGACAGTTATCACAGAGCCCATTTGAGGTAGTGTGATCCCTACAAACATTTACTCGTGTGGAAACTGATCCTGCACATTCCGGGCAAATACCCCGAGCAAATGACCAGTTCCGAGCGTACGTCCACTGCACTCCTATGTCCAATGTTGCTGAGGGATTTTCCCGAACCCCAGCGGGCGGAAGCCAGATTTTTGTTATCCTCTCATTGCCATTACGCCCCCGATAAATACCTGGACATCCCGTGCATGATACTCGAAGGGCTTCTTCACTATGGTTGAGCGTGAGATCTTCGCCACAGAATGGACACTCATAGTCAACCACAACTTCATCAAACGGTTCATGTCCGACAAATCGACCTGCAAGGACAACCGTTAGCACGCGTTGACCTGTTCGTGTGAGTGTATAGCCATTGCTCACCTGCCGAATAAATTGCGGTTGGAGTTCTCCTAAGTGATAGTTAAAATTACTTGTATCATCGATATTTCCGCGGGTTGTGATTTCTGAAAATCCAAGTGGTTCTCCTGCTTCCCATAGGACCTGCATTGCAGTCATTCTGGTCTCGTGTGCTAATAGTCCAAATATTTCCGTTGGTTTGGGGGATGTTATATTAGCATTGGTAGCACCTTGTTTGTTCATGTATTCTTTCCTCGATGAATGACAATGGTGTATTTCCATGAAATTCCTATCAGGCAAATAATTTAAATTTTCCGATGAGTATATTATTTGTTAGCCAATATCCATCGGAATGGAGTTATCTAATTCTACAGTTTTCATAATGCGTATTGTTCGGCGGTGGTAAATCAACCGCCACAGGACTTATCGCCCGACTAAAGTCGTGGTGTTTTTCCCTGGATTTCGTGTAATCAGTCGGGATATCGATGTTGCCATGGCTGTTTCCGTTCGAAGGCTGCACTCGCTGCAATAACGTCATCATCTGCATGTCGCTGCCCTGCAATTTGCATACCTACAGGCAGTCCATCGATAAATCCTGCAGGGATCGATGCGGCGGGATGACCTGAAAAATTATATGGTTGAGTTAGGACCCAGCCCCGCAACGGTTCAATTTCAGTCCCATTAATTGCTTCTGGTTCATCACCATGTGGGAAGGCAGTCGTTGCAAGCGTTGCCGTAATCAAGATGTCATAATTATCGAATGTGTCCTGTAACGTATCGAACACATCGGTTCGGATTTTATCTGCCTGTTTATATTCTCGGACTGTCGGTGTATCTGCGTCCATAATTAAGTCAACGAGATAGGGTCGTAATTGATCACGGTCGTCGCCACGGGGATCAAAACCTTTGGATTCGAGTGTATCAAACAGAGATTGCCAACTGACTGTCGCCATCGTATAGAACGCATCCAGAATATCATCTTGATCATGGTCGAAATTTGGGTCTCGATGATCAACTGTCGCGCCAGCGCGTTCAAAGGCAGTAATCGCCTCATCCAGGACATCCTGGACGGCAGGCTCGACTGGATAGATACCCATCGTCGGACTGTAAGCGATGGACATGGAATCGATGGGCCTGTTGACAGCGTCTTGATAATTTGTCTGGGCCGGAACGGAGAATGGATCCCGGGGATGGGTTCCCGCCATTACATCAAGCATTAGAGCAGCATCTTCGACCGTTCGAGCCATCGGTCCTTGATGAGTCATCGGAGTGTGGCTGGCGAATGCGTTTGGTCGATCCGCTTTCGGAACGAGCCCATATGTCGGTTTCAGCCCATACACCCCACAAAGACTTGCAGGGATCCGAATTGACCCGCCAGCATCAGATCCTGATGCAAGGGGTACCAATCGATCTCCAAGCGCTGCTGCAGATCCACCGGACGAGCCACCAGCAACGCGGTCTGGGTCAAAGGGTGTTCCTGTCGATCCAATAACCCGATTGTCAGTCGTCGTTCCCAAGCCAAATTCAGGTGTATTTGTCTTGCCGACAATTATCGCTCCTGCATCTTTCAGTCGCGATACAATAACTGAATCAGTTTCGGCAATTCGATCCTCAAAGAGGAGGGAGCCAGATGTCGTTCGTACTCCGGCAACATCATCGAGGTCTTTAATTGCAATTGGTATTCCATGAAGGGGACCTAACGGTTTCCCGTTATTGATTGCCGCTTCTGCTTCCTCAGCCATCTCCATAGCTAACTCCTCTGTCACTGTAATAAATGCATTCGTCCGATCGTTACGTTCCTTAATTCGTTCGAGATGGGTCTTAGTTATATCGATGGGTGAAAGTTCACCCTCCTTGATTTTCCGAGCTAAACCCATCACAGAGGAGCTTGTAATATCATTAGACATAATTTCTCTATAACATACGTACCCACCAGAGACTGTATCATTAATCTCCCGAATTAAGTTATCAATAATTGGAATTGAACAGGCAGAATTCCCATATTTGGAGCAGAGAAGGGCACTTGGAAATAATAAAGTCAATCATCCCCGTCTACTATAATACCCAATGGTAGTAACATATGGAACTGTATAGAATCATCTTGATTACGAGGAGACGAAGATGGCCTATACGGTGAGATGGGGTAACTCTGAGAGATTTACACCACTTCTTCAAAACTACCTTTCCCAAGGACTACTACTCACTAAGCGAAGAAACTGATTGCTGGGCAAATCATATTATTTATAATCTGGGGAATGAAGCAAAATCACTCTCCGTGTTCGCCTGCTATATTTTCGATAGGTTTGCTATTCCAGTATTCTGACCCTTCTGGGACTCTGAAGCGTGTGGCTTCATGATCCGATTCTACTGAATAATTTTCGGGCGTATTGTTTCGACAGTATTCTCTGGCTTCGGGGCACCTTGTATGGAACCGACAACCAGTCGGTGGATTTCGAGGCGATGGAACATCACCTTCCAAGGCACGAATCTCCCGATCTGCTTCCTCCAAATTGGCCCGGGGTACTGAATCGAGAAGTGCTTTTGTATATGGATGAGCAGGATTTTCGAAAATGCGATCTACTGGGCCGCGTTCGACAATCTCTCCGAGATACATTACAGCGACTCGGTCTGCAACATGACGAACGACAGCAAGATCATGAGCGATAAATAAATACGTGAGATCATATTCTTTCTGAAGGTCATCAAGAAGGTTGAGAATTTGGGCTTGGACAGAAGCATCAAGTGCAGAGACAGGTTCATCAAGTACAATGAAGTCAGGTTCGAGAGCCAAAGCCCGGGCGATAGCAATCCGTTGTTGTTGGCCACCAGAGAATTCATGAGGATATCGGTCAACGTATTCTGCTGAGAGCCCGACACGTTCAAGTAAATTTTCGGCCCGTGCTTGTCTCTCAGACTCCGAATCGATATTATGAATATCGAGTGGTTCTCGAATA
>JBDGRB010000189.1:0-4573 GCA_042218485.1 Halobacteriaceae archaeon
ATTGATCAGTTATCGGAGTTAACAACAAACCGTGTTGACGAAGCACGACGCAGAGTTGGAACCGATACGAATTCCGTGCCGGTAGAGGCATTAGAGCCCGGTGATGAGGTAATCATCAAACAAGGTGAACGGATCCCCGTCGATGGTGTTGTTATTGAGGGACAAGCTGAAGTAGATGAATCCTTAATTACGGGCGAATCAAATCCCGTCAAGAAAGGGGTTTCCGATCATGTTATTGGTGGTAGTGTGGTTATCGATGGTCGACTCGTACTAAGAGTTCCGGAGCAAGCGACAAACACACTTGATCGGATTATGCGGGTGCTGTGGGACATCCAAAGTTCCCAACCTGGGGTCCAACAACTCGCTGATCGAATTGCCGCTATATTCATCCCTTTGGTTATCGTTATTGCGCTCACATCAATTGCATGGCACTTGTTTCTTGGCGCCGAAATTGGCGCCGCTCTATTGATCGGATTAACAGTTTTAGTAGTTTCCTGTCCATGTGCACTAGGGCTAGCTACACCATTAGCAGTCTCACAGGCTATCCAAGACAGCCTGGATCATGGGAGTATTATTACCAATACATCGTTATTTGAGAAATCAACCAATATCGATATTATTGCCTTCGACAAAACAGGTACGTTGACAACGGGTAAAATGCAAATACGTGAATATACCTGCTCAGAACGGATCCTAAAGTTCGTGGCTGCTGTTGAGACCTATGCTGATCATCCAATTGCAAACACTATTACGGAAGCAGTGGATCCAGCCGCCGTATCGGTTCGAGATTTTCAGAACCATCCAGGAAAAGGTGTAAGCGCAGACATTCGAGAATCAGGGCAACCAACGGATGACACATCGGAGTGGAAACGTCTTATTATAGGCAAGCCCGATCTGTTCAAAGAAAAGGCAATAACAATTCCCCAAACAACACACGCAAAAATCTCACAAGCACAAGAAGGAGGATATATTCCAACCGTGATTAGCTATGATGGGCAGATTCGGGGAATCGTTATTGTTGGCGATACACCTCGATCCCAATGGGATCAAGTCGTACACGATATCGGGAGCAATCATGAAATCGTCGTTATTACAGGCGATGATATATCTGGAACTGCTCGGTTTAGAAATCATCCCAAAATAGACGATATCTTCACAGAAGTTCCCCCCGAAGGGAAATCTGCGATTATCGAACAGCTACAGTCTAAGGGTTCTGTTGCAATGGTTGGAGATGGAGTAAACGATGCACCCGCCCTCGCAACTGCTGACATAGGAATCGCGTTTGACCATGCAGCGCTTTCAACAGATGCAGCAGATGCAGTTATTACTGATGAGTCGCTCTCATCGATCTCAAGGATCTTTGAAATAACAGCTAATACCAATCGACGGATACGACAAAATCTGGGTTGGGCATTCATTTATAATGGTATAGCCCTTCCTCTAGCTTTCTTTGGATTGCTGAATCCATTATTTGCCGCTGTAGCTATGGCGACCAGTAGTATTCTTGTCGTCACTAATTCTTCACGTTCATTGATTTCGTAACCCATCTCGAATTCAAACCCGTTACTTGGTCACGAACAATCTGAAAATAAATCCATTTCCATTCGATCGTATTTATAATTCAAGGAAGAGAGAAAAACCACCTACTAAATCAGCTATGAGCGAAGCGGATCGGCGGTATGAAAACTTTGAGGGGGAATTTATTAAAGATAATAATTATAGTTTGTAATAAATGTCTGGGGCGAAGCAAATTTCTAAGCCCACCCTTTGGATAGATCGATATGCCTCAGTAACTGGTTTCGAATGGCTTGCTTCACAAATATTCCAGCCTGCCAAGGCAATGCGATATGCTTCATATTTATTTGTAGTTTTTATTTGGACTGTCATAACGGTTGGATTTAGCGGGATTCTCTATTTTCAAACTGGAATACTCCCCCTCTTTCAAACGCCCGGGTTGTTTGTATTATTGCCGGGATGGTTATTTGTCGTCTATCTCGCAAAAGCGATTCAACGCCGATATTATATATTAATTGAAAATCTGCCATCTAAAGATCACGTGGGACCTGACAAGGAACGCAGATATGAAAGCTTATTAAAGCAATTTGGCATTTCTCAGGAATATAAAGAGGAACCGTTCCGCGAAATTGTGCCCCGACAAATCAAAGTATTATTACTCATTGGGGGATTGGGGCTGTATCTCTTGTGGTTTATTGTTGACCCCTCGCCTATGCAAACGTTTATCGATGTATATGGCCGAAGGCTCGCACAAATTTACTTTTATCTTGTCATTCCTGGGATTTTCTACGTGTTTGGTGTTGAATTGATAAGTCTCTATATAGGGATTCATATTTTACTTCCGCTCAAAGTAACCATGACGGAACGGATCGATTTTTCGGATCCATTCCTCTATGGGGGCTTGCGACCATTAGGAAAATTACTGCGAGATTCCTCAGTGGGATTTTTGGCGTTGCTCTCGATTTATGGAATCTTTGTAGTGGTTGCAGTTGGATCCAATCCGGTTGACCCATTCTCCCAGTTAATTCTCTTCGGAGGCATTACCTTTGGATTTATAATTTTTGCCCTTCCTGTATATTGGATACATAAATATATGCATCACAAAAAGAGGGCCAAAATTGAGGAAATATGTGAGGATATTAAGGATGCAGGGCCGGAAGATGATCCCAATGTTTTTCCAGAAACTTCACCAACCGCCGAAGAAGAATTCGATAAATATTCACATGACTATATTCGTCTCAACCGTGTTGAAAATATGAAAGAATTCCCCGTCGACTTTTCACTCGTCCTTGAGCTGTTGTTCGTATTGCTCATACCATATTTGGCACATATATCTTCGACTTTCGTCTTCAAACGACTCTTCCATTGAGATATAAACCTCAAGAGGAGGTATTCTATGACACTCGCCGTGTCTGGCCTATAAATGTCATGTTCCTGAAATCGCGGAATTGACTTCCTCCCTCGGCTGAACCTGTTGACTTTCGCCTCGCTACCGTTGTAAGCATAGGATGAATATGTATTAGGGAGAGGACCTTCATAATACTCCTATGGAGTATATAACAGCGCAAGGGGTAGAAATCCCAGCTCTCGGGTTCGGCACCTCGCCAATGAAGGGAGAAACCTGCCGAACCGCCGTACAAACGGCTCTCGAAACAGGATATCGTCATATCGATACAGCTCAAATGTATGAAAATGAAGATGCAGTCGGAGAGGCAATTCAAGATTCATCAGTCACCCGCGATGAGGTATTTCTGGTCACCAAAGTACACCGTCGAAACTTAGCGTATGATGACGTATTAACATCTGTTGATGCAAGCCTCGACCGCCTTAATATGGACACGATCGATTTGTTGTTAATTCATTCGCCAAGTGAAACCGTCCCCATCGAGGAATCTATTGGCGCTATGAATGAACTACAGGACCAGAATAAAGTAAAACATATCGGCATTTCCAATTTCTCTGTCAGCCAGATGAAAGATGCAGTCGATGCATCTGAGACGCCGATCATCGCAAATCAAGTCAAGTACAATCCATTCACGGACCAATCAGACACATTACAGTATTGTATTGAAAACGACATTATATTAACAGCATACTCACCGGTGGCGAAAGGGGATGTAACGGATAATGAAACCCTTACACAAATTGGTAACAAATATGGAAAAACTGGGGCTCAAGTAGCGCTTCGATGGTTGCTCCAACAAGAGATGGTCGCAGCAATTCCAAAATCAGCAAAACAAGAGCACATTCAAGAAAACTTCGAAATATTTGATTTCACGCTTACTGATGAAGAAATGGAACGGATTTTTAATCTCCAAGGTGGAGTAGTCAGCCAAGTGAAAAATTTGCTCGGACTGTAATCGCCTCCGAAAATCAATGTAAATTATCAGTATATCATATGTCTTTGATCGTGGGCAACGGTGAAGGCTTATAATGAGGCAAGGGATACATTAAAAGGGATATTCATCATCTGCATATATTGGTATAGATATTGGCCCATTTGAAATGGTACATCTGTATAAAATCTAGTTAATCGCAATGGTATGTCAAGTGAATCAAAATCCGCCACGTATGATCGCCTGCAACGTTATCTCACCCAACGGTCGTCACCGACACTGACGACATTACCCGATGGAAGTATTGATAGGTATTGTACATTATCTGCGGGGGCCATGGGGCCGCTTGAAACACGGGAAACACTTGGCCGTGAAATCCATGACACAAATCGTTCGACGTTTCGTATGCGGGTTAATGCTACTGAACCTGGTGGTCAAGCAGTTAATGTTGCCCAGCAGCTGGATTCATTGGGCTGTGAAGTAACCTGTTATGGCCATCTTGATGCACCAATATTTGATACACTGTCATTTGAGACAATATCGATGGGGGAGCCAGCCAGCGTGTATGCGTTTAATTTTACTGATGGGGATGTCATGTTTGTTGAAGAATCTGGCGTTACTGACTGGACGCTCAAAGATTTACAACAAGTTGCAGAACTATCCAGTGTATTTAGTGTTGATGCAGTGTGTTGCAGTAATTGGGTATCATTCCCGGCGATGGA
>JBDGRB010000107.1:0-4558 GCA_042218485.1 Halobacteriaceae archaeon
CTGGATTAAAGGCCTCAACGACAGCTGTTGTACCGGATTTCGTTGCGCCACCAATCGTAAAAATGCGGTCATTAATGGCAACAGCGATAAGTGCACCACGGGGCGTTGGAAGGGGTGGTCCGGTCGACCAAGCGTTAGTGGCTGGATCGTAAATCCAGTGGGCAGCAAGCGGGTTACTCCCAAGAAATGATCCAGAATACCCACCAAAGACATGGATTCGGCCCTTATGAGCAACAGCAGATGTATGATTGATTGGTTTCGGTGGAGGAGGAACCTTATGCCAGTCATTAGATTGTGGATCAAATACTGCTGTATGACGGGTCTCGCTCTCAACAATACCACCGATAACGTATATTTGACCGTTGAGAGCTACGGCAGTCGTTTGGGTCCGACGTTTGAACATATCGGGACCTGTCGTCCATGATACTGATATCGCCCCTGTATGTGATTGCGTGTTGGTTTGGTTGGGACTTGTATTATTATCTGGCGTAGGGCTTGGTTTGGGCTTTCCTAATTCCTGACAGCCAGCTAACGAACCTATACCCAAACCCGCCAATTGAAGAATTCGTCTGCGTTTCACCAGTACCTGCCCTATTCTTCGCCAACGAAAAGAAATTATTGGATGATCTTCTAAAAAGAATGCCAGCACCGAAGTAACGGCGAAAATTAATTATTCTTCAGTTCGATCGAAATGGCCTTCGCCTAAGGCAATGAGAATGGATCCAATGAGATCAAGGGGCAACGTGAACAGCGTCACAATCCCAAGCACTGCGGCAGTCATACTACCGTACCAATTTGAGCCTTTGTATCCAGCCCACCCACCGACGAATTCAATCACGGAGAACACCAAGACCACTCCACCAACAGTGGCGGTAATTGTTGGTGAAATGTTTAGCATCCCACCTGCGGCAGCAGCGCTTACCAGCATCCCTAATCCAACAATAGCGCCGATAACACCGGCAAGCATCAACAGGAACCCGCCTGCACGATGCGTTCGGTGCGTGAAGTCTGTAGACAATGTTTCACTCATACTTCATTTGTATTTGGCTCTTCGTGGGTTATGAAAGACCGAGACATTTTACAATATACTATTCGATAAGATTGGTAGTGGGGGTTAATCTCGGATATATGACTAAATATGAGAAAATATTATTTTATCGAATATAGTACACAACAACTGGATTACCGATCGAGGATTTTGAAACTAACAAAAGAAGTAATTTCTTTGGTCACATCGGCATCGCCCAACGTGAAAGCATGGTTGGTATTCGCTTCAGTATCACAGTAATTTACTTTTCCCAAAAGTAAACTATTACCATGGCGTTGTCGATTCTTCTGCTGATTGGATTGGCAACTGCAATATTTGTAGGGATTAATATCGGAGGATCCTCAACGGGCGTCGCATTTGGACCAGCGACAGGCAGTGGAATTTTATCCATGCGCCAAGCTGGAGCTTTGATGGCTGTATTTGTATTACTTGGAGGAGTGACAGTCGGAACGCATGTCGTGAAGACGTTAGGTAGCGAATTTGTTCCACCGAAACATTTCACCATTGGCGCATCGATTGGTGTGCTTCTATTTACGGGACTCGGCATCCTGCTTGGGAATTATCTCAAGGTATCCGTAAGTACAAGCGAGACCGCAGTTGGGGCAGTTGTTGGCATGGGAGCGGCTCTGGGTGTCCTCGACTGGCAGACAGTTGGCATCGTTGTCTCGTGGTGGTTTCTCTCCGCTGTAATTGCGTTTTGGGTTTCGGCCGTTGTCGGTCGCTATTTCTATCATAGAATTGTCGAAGTATTGGATATTCGTGAAGGGCGTCGGGGAGTTGTCGGCAAAGGATTAGTTATCGCTATTGGATGTTACATGGCATTTTCTGCTGGTGCATCGAACACAGCAAATGCTGTGGCTCCCCTAGTCGGATCGAATCAATTGAGTATGGGGGCCGGCGTCATCATTGGAGGTGTAGCTATTGGTATTGGAGGATTTCTCATTGGACCCCGTACGATGGAAACCATCGGCGAAGGAGTAACGGATTTATCGATTGAAGCAGCACTCATCGTCGAAGTGATAGCAGCCACGATCATTACCGGTTTAAGTTGGGGTGGCATTCCAGCCAGCCTTGCTATTACGGCGACGACCTGTGTTATTGGCCTTGGGTGGGGGCGAGCAAGTCGTCAAGTAACCCTTGCAGAATCATTTGACCCCCGACAGGACGAACAACTCACAGGTGATATGGGTGATGATCAACCACGTGTGACTGATTTATATAGTCCAGACATTAACAAACGGATTATTTCAGCGTGGTTTGCAACGCCGACCGTTGCCGGCGTCTTGGCCTATGTAGTATTTGAGATTGCGTTACGTCTCAACCTTATGTAGACTCCGAATTAGAGAATATCAAACGTGGTACTGAGATATCAAGCATTTGGAGTACAAGGATAAGAATCATACTCTGGTACCCAATAATAGCAATGAGTTCTGCAATTGCTAAGCCGTCAAATACAAGAATGGCTATGAATGCAGCTAATAATCCGAACAGCGCGAACAGGACAAAATAAGGGCCATATCTACTTCCACGGCGAATCATTGCGATACCAAACACGATAAAGCCACTCCCTCCAATTCCTGCCAAAAGGAGTGCTAGCAGGTCAGAAATAGAGATTCCATTCGCTCTATATCCTATAAACAACAATCCAATGCCAGTAATGCCAAATAAAACTAACCCAACTCGGCTAAGCATGGCATCATAGTAATAAAATGCCTGACTGAGAAATAAAATTAGTAGAAGGCCACTCAGAAGCAGTCCACTATCGTATAAGAGTGACAATTGTGCAGAACGGCGCCCGAGATCGGAGAGGGCATGATGTGTAAGAGAAAACCATGGATTTGCCAAATACGATACGATAAGAATCGTACTTGATAACAGTATTAAGAGAAGCCCAGCGGAGGCTCCAATATAGCGCTTTGTCGACGTTCGTAATTTATTGATCATACATATTTGACGTGCGATGGGTTGCATTTCTCGATCGTAATACCACGATTGATACAGCCATTACCAATATAATCCTATCAATAATTTCATCCCCTTATCAAAAGGTATTATTGCACTTTCTTAACGCGAACAGCAAGGGCCAAAAATGTTGATATGAGAGTCAATGTGACGGCCATCGCCGCTGCAAGCTCGTGCGCCCGAACGGAATGGGTGATGACACCATCAATGATTTCGGCGCGTAAATATGTATGATGATAATTGCCCACAAGTGGGATAAAGTAGTCAACTAAATCATTTACACCATACCACAGCGTCGCAATAGCGACAGCACGAATCGGAAACTCGGCATAGGTTGGGATAAGGAACGCCTGAACGACCATTGCTAGATGACTAAAAATGAGAAAGATATACAACCAGCGTTGGATTCCTTGTGGACCATTAAGCACAAGTTGGACATATGGCGTCCAGATTCCGAGTTTGATATTGCCATAAAAGGCGAGCGCATGGATCCATTCATAATCGATATCGAGCTTCCATAGTCCTAGGCTGACGGCCATTAATAAGGTAGCACCTGGACTATCCGGTACAAATGGCCACATAACAACCGGCGTATTCATAAACTGAAAGCGATAATACCAGAATCCAAATATCGTTCCAAGTACATTTATTATGATGATAATCCAGGCGAAACGATAGGCAAGGCTTACAATCGACTGCGGAAGGGGAGATACATAAAACGGTAATTCTCGGGTTGTGTTGATATCTGCCATAGTTCTGCTAGGATATCTTAGAATGTCCAGATGGAAGATAAAGTCACATCTGTAAGAGGACAATCCATCTACATATCTTTATTGTTTTATTCCCCATATACAATGCAGTGGCTAATAGCCATAGGGATGAAATAGGGAGATATTATACTGAGATAGCTATCGAAAGTTAATCAGCTTCTTGTTGTAATTGATCGTATTTATCTTGGAAGCGTGATTCACAGGATGGACAACAGAATTGATAAAGCTCACCATCGATGCGGGCTGCCGTTCCTTCACTATCAACAGTATTTCCACACTGGGCACAGGTAAGCGCAAATTCCACACCAGCTAAATCTGGTGACCACTCGGCTGAATCAATAAGTTCAACATCGATAGAGGTAATCTGGTAGTCTTCAAGTATATTCGTTACTTGATCGGGAATATTCGTATCGGTAACATGCATATAGACGACAACATTCCCAGCGGCAGTTATGAAGACATGGTCGACAGCATCACGGTCGAGAAATGCCGATTTAACTGCGGATAATGATTCAATGTCGGATCCAAGGTCGATTGTTACCAATACCGGAATATTATCTTGGAGTTGAGATCGATCGATATCGACGGTAAATCGACGTATAACGCCCAACTCCTGTAATTTGGTAATCCGTTCAGACACGGCAGGCGGTGATAATCCGACTATCTCGGCGATATCACTGTAGGGGCGTCGAGCATCCGCTAACAGTAATTGTAAAATCTCCAAATCAGTTTCATCAAGGTTGGGCATACTCGATATAATGGTCTAAAGAACCTAAAG
>JBDGRB010000065.1:0-4533 GCA_042218485.1 Halobacteriaceae archaeon
TTACTACTGTGACGACTATCACCAAAAAGACTGTCCCAACTAAAATGTCAGCGGCTGCTCCCATTCCGAGATTCCGCAATTCGATAGCGAAAAGTGTCGCAACTGATGCAGGAATTATACCACGTGGCCCTAAGAAACTCATAAATGCCTTTTCCTCAGTTGTAAACCGATTACCATAGGTAGAAATAAACATCAAAAGCGGACGAATAATCACAACAATGATTATAACAACAAGTATACCACCCAGACCCAGTTGAAGTAAATTTTTAAAGTCAAGGAGTGATGCGAGGGTGATAAATATAAAAGATAACACAATGAGTGTGACATCGCCTTTAAACTCGGTGATATTTTCTTCATATGGAAGGTTTGCATTTCCTAATATAATCCCTGCAGTTGCAACCGCAGCTATGCCGGATTCTGTCGCAATAAACTCCGCAAGACCAAATGCTACTAATGCTCCCGCCAACGTCAGCAAACGGGCATTCCGGGGCGCATTTTCGGGTGCCAAATTCACATGCTCTAAAACATACCAAAGAATCCCTGCAACGAGTAATCCCGCAACAACACCAATCCCTAATCGTTGTGCAAACAAGCGCAGCATCGTCTGGGGTTCGGTCACGCCCTGAATTATCGCTTCAAAAATAACGATCGCCAGAATAGCTGCAGTGACGTCATTTACAATGCCTTCGGTCTCAAGCGCAGTCGCTACTCGATCACGGACAGGTACAACTTCCAAAATTGGAGTGATTACGGTTGGACCTGTAGCCACCAGTAATGCACCAATGAGGAAAGAAATTAGCCATCCTGCTCCAAGAACATAGTGAACGGTCAACCCAGTCAACAAAAATGATATGCCGGCGCCGATCGTTACTAATCGTAGCGTTTCTGCAGGAGCGGCGCGCAATTGTTCAAGACGGATATGGAATGCTCCTTCGAACACTATAATTGCCACGGATAGCCCGACGATCGCCGATAAGGCACCCCCAAATACCGTTGGTTGCAACAGACCAAGCACCTGTGGACCGAGAACGATGCCAGCTGCGATCAAAAATATAACACTCGGGATTTGAAATTTGTCAGAAAAAACCTGTGCCAGAACACCAATACCGATAATCGCAGCAACAACAGCAATTAGTTCATTAGCCATGGGTATTCACGGGGGATCTAGCCAATCCTTGTAAGGAGCGGTTCCGAAAATAATGAGGTTTGTTAATCGATACAGGATATATGCAGGTAAGTATCATGAGTGGAGTGAGTTCAGCTGAAGAGTAACCAACGGGATACAGCACTAAACTCCCTCATAATCAATTATTTGAACCTTTCTCGGTGTTTGTAATTCGATGCCCAACACTGTTCACGTGTGAGTTTCCACATGTCATTACTTAATGGTTAATGACACCGCCTTATCAAGTAATACCTATGCTGTTCGATCATCCCTTACCCTTATTTGGATGAATGTTTTTTGGCATTGATCACGTATATCACGTTATTATGACCGAATACGCATTAGCAGGCCTAACGATCATAATGATAGCAACGGGGGTGATTCTGGGATTTATATTCCTTAAATTTGGACCGTTAGTTGCGCCACTTGTATTAGTTGGTATTGGAATTGTCGTAGCGGTTATACTAGAGATTCGTGACCAATTGCAGATTTATGGAATTATTGGCGATGAGGATTGATATACACCCATATGTAAAACAGCTGTGCCAAACGGGGCGTAAATTAACTCTTATAGGCCACGTCCCCGTCCTCAAAGAGCAAACCGCGCAAGCGGTGAGCGATAGGGTGGGGTAGTTCACAACTATGCCTTCCGATATATCTGGGTTATTTTATCGGAATATTCTTTTTTGATTTCATGGCGTTTCTTTTTTAATGTCGGTGTTAACAATCCATTTGCCTCCGTAAACTCTTCTGGAACCAATGCGAATTGTTTTATTTTCTCATGTCGTTCGAATTGCGAATTAATGCGCTCAATTTCTGTCTCGATGAGTGACTTCACTTGTTGGTCTTCACATATTCGTTCGTGATCTTCGGGCAGATCAATATCATTATTGTGTGCCCATTTTCGAATAGCTTCAAATCGTGGAACAATGAGGGCGCCAACAAATCTTCGATTGTCACCAACGACCATAGATTGTTCGACATAATCACTAGCGGCAAACGCATCTTCGATCGGGCCAGGTGCTACGTTTTTCCCCGTCGATAAGGTTAATAATTGTTTTGCACGCTCATGAAAGACGAGATATCCGTCGTTATCTTGTTCGACAATATCGCCTGTCCGAAACCAACCATCTTCAGTAAACGATTGCTCGGTTTTTTGTGGCTCATTCCAATAACCGTCAGTGACATTTGGGCCTTTGACGAGTAATTCACCGATTTTGCCCTCAGCCTGTTGAATCAATTCCTCAGTGGCGACCGATTCATCGAATTGGATTTCAATATCGACTACGGGAGGGCCGATCGTTCCGATTTTAGGTGCACTTGGTGGATTAACAGAGATTACCGGCGATGTTTCAGTCAGCCCATATCCCTCCAAAATTGGCAATTGCATCCCGTGATATAGTTCACAGAGTTCTTTTGAGAGGCTTCCACCACCCGAAATCAAAAATTGGATTTCCCCACCAAGGGCCTCCCGAACAGTTTGAAACACTAATCGGTCAGCAAGTGCATATTGTGTTGCCAGCCATATACCAGGGGATTCTTGTGATTGATAGTCCCGACCAACCGAAATGGCCCAGCGGAAAATCCGCTCTTTTAGTGGGGAAGAACTTGCTCGTTCACGAATTGTATCATAGATTTTTTCGTAGACACGTGGCACACTCGTACCAGATGTCGGTTCGATTGCTTGATAATCCTCCTGTAATGTATCAGGGGATTCCGCATATGCTACCATTGCGCCGGCTGCAAACATAACAAAGTGACCTGTTAACCGTTCAAATACATGAGCCAACGGGAGAAATGATACAACACGTGAATCCTGATTGATCGATGGTGTCTCGGGTTGATCGTCTTTTGGTCCAAACCGTTTATAGGATTGATTCACATTGGATCGGAAATTCCGGTGTGTTAATTTTACGCCTTTGGGTTTTCCGGTAGTTCCGGATGTGTAAATCAAACTCGCCAAATCGGAAGGATCACGCTGATCTAAGAGAGTTTCATACGTATTTTCATCATTAGCTTGTTTGCCGATATCATGGACCTCTTTTAGTGTATATAGATCATCGCGGTCGCTGTGAACATGATCAATCGTGATGATAAATTGTAAATCCAAGGAATCTTCGACGGCTGTAAGCCGTTCAAATTGGTCTGGCCCTTCCAGCACAATGCCCGTTGCATCAGAATCTTGAAGTAAATATTCAATTTGTTGCGGTGAGGATTCCGGATAGACCGTCGTTACAACGCCACCACTCGTTAAAATTGCGAAATCACATTGTGCCCATTCCATCCGTGTATGCGCAAAGATGGCAACTCTGTCATCCAGTTCGACGCCAAGTTCCCGAAATCCAACAGCTAAATTTTCAACTATCTCTCCCATTCGTTCATAGGTTATTGACCGAAACTCATCTGTAGCTGGTTCAGGAAGAATATCGGGGGTAATCGTCCGGTCGTAGATATTGCCCTTGTATGATTGTGCAAGTCGTGTCGAATTCCGTTCGACAGTTTCAGCAAACATTTCCGACAGGGTATTTATCCCGATAGGAGGGGCTGAATATTCCTTCTCAGCAGCAAGCCAATCCATAATAACTGATATAGGAGGTCAACGCTCTTGAAGATATTGGAGAACACCACGGACATTCATTGCTGTTTCTGATCGTGCTTTTTCAGGTCCCCAAACTGAATCTACAGCCGTTTGCTCGGTGAACTTCTCGACGACTGCTGTATCGTCACCGAGCTCCTCTTTTGCCGTCTTGATATCCTCAACCCATGAACGCAAGACGGTTTTATATTCTTCAAGTAGCGAAATCGTTTCCGGTGCCGGCCCGAAATGGGGATACAATAGTACGTCAGGATCCAGCGATTCAATCATATCGACATCATCCAAACACTGTTCCAGGTCGAAATTCGGCGGTGGCGTTGTTTCACGAACTTGTCCAAGACGGGGGACCCATATACCAGCTGCATCTGCGGTAAAGACGGCATTATCGAGGGTATCAAAGAAGACAACTTGATGGGGCGCATGCCCCGGGGCATAATGGACCTCCAATGTGCGATTCCCAAGATCGATCGTATGGCCATCCGCAATTTCAGTAATGCGCGTTTCCGGAATTGGCTTGGGTTTTGTGTAATATTTCCATTGATCTTGGACGGCGCGTTTCGTTCCCTTGATAAGTTGTTCCGGATCAATTAGATGTGGGGCGCCGATTTCATGAACATATACCGTTGAATTCGGGCACGAATCAGCGAGAAAGCCAGCGCCTCCCGCATGATCGAGATGAACATGGGTTGGAGCAATAACTTCGATATCATTCAACTCCAGACCAATTTCTTCAACTGCAGTAATAATGCGATCAGTATGCGTTCCGATCCCA
>JBDGRB010000064.1:0-4529 GCA_042218485.1 Halobacteriaceae archaeon
AGTGCCGTCAAGCCCCAACCTATCGTCGTGCAATGGTCACGACAACTATACTATGGACCAATTGGAACGACCATCACATTAGGTCCCAAGGGTCAAAACGTGAGCGCTATCAAGCAATTTGATAATATGAGTGCGGCCCGCAAATATGTCAGAAACCATCCCAATTCACAAATTGGCGGCCTTACAAATGCCCCAAGTGAATTTATCCCTGCGCTTGAACACTATCGAATGGTCCATGCAAGTCGGGCTTCTATGCCCGGTATCATGATGCTCCGGCGGGGCCTATTTAGATCAGTACCTGCGTACGTGAAAATTTTCGAACGAGTACCAGGAGCGACAGTCCATGGATATGGCCCTCCAAATACCACTGTTTGGGCCAAAGTGACAATGAAGTCCCTTACCCGAAATTCCACATTTGTATATAAGCAACGAGCAAAAACAGGTCCTGACGGTGAATTCACAATGACGTTACCCTATTCCACAACAGGATATGATCGCTGGGGCACAAAAGCAGGATATACAAATGTCAGCGTTCGAGCAGTCGGTCCATATACGTTCACAACTGGCAATATTACCAAAAATCTCACTACAATAAAATGGATTGCGAACAAATCAATCTCGGAAGCCCACGTTATTGGGGAGAATACATCCACGATAACCGTTCGTCTCGAAAAACAAATCGTTGACAAACCAGAGGGGAAATCAAAGAATAATTCAAGTCAGCAACTCGGCGATCCCAATGAGTGGGTTGCGATGAAGAACCAAATGAGCAAAAGTAAGACTGTATTCCCCGACAAAATTAATTTCGACATGAATTGGACACCTGAGGCGGCACCGACTAGTCGTAATATATTGATTCCCTAGGTGAATGCTGGATTCTCATATGGATTTTCTCGTTGATAGGTTTACCAGACAACAGAACGCTTTAGGCACCACCTCAGTTAGAACACATTATATCGATGCGTGAATGGATTGCCGTCTATTTGAAGGGCATATTCATGGGTGCTGCAGATGCTGTCCCTGGTATTTCAGGCGGGACAATTGCCTTAATTACAGGAATTTATGAACGGTTAATCAACGCACTGACGGCTATCAATCCCATAATAATCCGAAGTCTTGTGCAACCACACAAACCGGAAGAACGTCGTAAAGTCAAGGAGATGTTGATAGCGATGGATATCAAGTTTTTACTTATTTTAGCCGCAGGGTTGTTGACCGCTGTGATAACTGTTACCCAAATTGTGGGATATATGCTCCAGACCGTCCCTGGAATTACATATGGATTCTTCTTCGGCCTTATAGCTGCTGCAGCATTTGTCTTATATTCTGAAGTATCAATCACGACGTTACGGTTACGGATCGTTGCTATCGTCGGGTTTGCAATCGCATTTGTCATCACAGGTCTATCACAAAACGCATTGCCTTCGACAATCGGTGTCATTTTTGTTACCGGCGCGATCGCGATTACGGCGATGATATTACCAGGGATTTCTGGATCATTGTTCTTACTAATCCTTGGCCAATATGAATTCCTCATCAATATACTTCGGAAATTTATCATTCATATTCCTGATGCATTGACCGGTAATATAACACCGATAACCCGACCGGCGAGTTTCGTTGCTGTATTTTTGATTGGGGCACTTCTGGGATTGCTAACGATTGCAAATATTATTAAATGGGCACTGGTTAATTATCGTACGGCAACGATTACATTTTTGATTAGTTTGATGGTCGGGGCCCTTCGTAAACCCATCGACGAAATCGAAGCAGCAGTCGGTATCTGGACTCCCAAAACTATCGTTGGGATTACCGGTGCAATGTTGATCGGCGCTGTGCTGGTCTTTGTACTTGACTACTATACAGGTACAATAGAATATTAATTATTCCAAAAAGATGCAGGGGACTCGGTACCAAAGTTAGATACCGCAGATGATAATTTCTCGGGTTGAGACTGAAAGGGTAATGGTGTCGTTGCAGTAGATGATTCCTGGGTCATATCGAATCTATTAGCCACCAGATCGCTGATTTTTTCCGCCATTAACCGATGGGTTGTCAGTTTGCCCCCCACGATTGTGAGAAAACCGCCAATATCATCACGATCGGCATGGTCAATTATAGTGAAGTCACGTGATATCTGTCGACCTGAGCCGTCGGTGTCGGGTAATGGCCGAACACCCCAATAGACGTTGACTGGATCCAACTGTGAAACGATCGGGAGCATCTCAGCACATTCTTGCATCACCTGCGTAATTTCCGTATCCTCAGTTTGAAAATTGTCCGGATCTGTAACGGGCTCACTTGTTGTACCAAGGATGATCGAGTCATTCTTTGGTACAATAATATCACCGTCATCGGGAGGGCGACACCGATTCAAGACCGCTGGGAGCTCATTAAAATTCATGGTAACCATGACACCGCGGGTGGGAGACATTGCAAGTGAAATATTTGCCATTTCAGTAATTGAGGGGGCCCACGCGCCTGCTGCATTAATCACAACATCAGCAGTTATCGTATCTATTTGATGGGCTACTTCGACCCCTGTAATCTGGTGATGATCCCGCTGTAAATCAGTGACCGGCGCGTTTGTAAGGATCCGTGTCCCAGCCTGTTTCGCACTCACAGCTGTCGCCGCGATTAAATGAGCAGGATAGATTACCCCATCAGGTACTGCAAAGACCGAACTGATGGAATTTGAAAGGGCATTTGAAAACGACATTGTATCGGGATCGATTGCATGAGCTTCGATATTGATATCCTTACAGGCACTGAGTTTTTCGTGAAAATATGAGGTCGAATCCTGCTGTAATTGAATGAAATACCCACCTGTTTGGTCAATACAGTGGGGCGCTATCTGTCGAATGATTTGATTTTCTTGAAAACAATTGATTGCTCCCTGGGGATCCGTTTCAGCATAGCGGGCGCCACTATGAAGGACACAATGTGATCGACCCGTTGTGCCTGCGTTGAGTGATTTTCGTTCAACGAGTACGACATCAATATTACGCAATGCAAGATCCCTCGCGATACCACAACCCGTTGCCCCACCACCAATGACGGCGACCTCAGTAGTAATTCCCATTTATCCCCTCACGATCCTGATTGGACATTGTCATTTACCCACTGATTATAGGGAGCATATATATCGATTTCATCAAATCGCTCAATACATGGTACATCATATGGATGGTTTTTCTCTACATATGAAACAATATTATCGTACAGTTCAGGCGTTGTTTTGACATAGAGGATTTTCTCATCATCATTTTCTATGGCCTCTTCCCACCGATAAATTGAATCACATTCGACGATATTGACACATGCAGCTAGTTGTTCTTCAACAATACCTTTCGCAAGTTGTTCCGCTGGACCTTCGGGTGCGGTAATAAAGGCCGTCGTCATATCTCAGCAATATAGTGGCAGATGCAAAAAGATACAGGGGTGGTCGGTTCGAGATCGATCCTAAAACTCAGGAAGATCATCAGGAGCGTCATACTCCTCATCCCAGTCGATATACTCATTTTCCAAAAGATCTGCTATTTCTCGCCCCAATTCCGTCAACGAAGCATTAATTGCAGAAACATTATTCCACGACTCAAGGGTTGCATTCATATCACGTTGTTGCCAGTCTTCTGGAATCCCTGGTGCATGATATCCGACCCGACCGGCAAATTCATCCCAGAAAAAGTCGAAATCCCCGAAGAGATTGAGGTCTTCGATAATAGCGAATTGGTCTTCCGTGAGATCGGTCGTTTCAGCCCACTTGTGAAACCCCTCTTCCCACGCCCCCGACTCAAGAAATGTTTGTAGTTCATCACGTCGATAATTTTGTTCCGCAGAAACGCTTACATCGTCATATGATTCAAGTGACTGTTGGGACTCCAGAGAAGGTGGCGAAGGGACAGCAACATCGAGGCTCATAGATAATATATTCACAAAGCACAGGCTTCAGCCTATCGTTTTTTAAAGGTAACTGACCAACTACACTGTAAATGATTCCATTAAAATACGATTCCCTTTTCCCTTGACCCAGAATATGCGCACAATTTGTCCCTCACGAGCCCGTACAGTCCCACTATCGCCTTGTGTGAGGGTATTTGACCATGAAACATATCGTTTTATTCCATCAACGGTGACCATTATATTAGCAGTGTCCACTGGTTTTCCCCCGGCATGAATGAGCCTGACATGAGATTCGTTGATTCGTGAAACCGTCCAATTTACTTTTGGAATGGTTTTGGTATCGCTATTCGGGGATGTTTGAATAGCAACAAATACGAGTAAGCCAGTAGAGATAAATAGCCCGACAGCTAACACGATGCCAATAATTTGTAAATATCGATCCCCTTCTGAAGCCATCTTTAGAACGTATACAAGATGCCCACAGTTAGCACTTTTTTTCCAGAAATTCCATATTTAATTCTGATTCAATAATCACAGCGGTTACAGCGCGGAAGCCCACGAGTTCACTCGGGGGAGGAAGCGCGTACGCTTGATTTGACTCCGGTACAAAACTGAAGATATGTCCC
>JBDGRB010000025.1:0-4529 GCA_042218485.1 Halobacteriaceae archaeon
GCTTTCGGGTTAGAGGCCGAGGCCACTGACAAGCCCCGCGCCACCGTGCGCGGGGTAGTTGACAAGCACCCGAACATATTTATTATTATAATTGTTAGTTATTATCTGGCATGGATCGACGTAAATACCTCCGCTTGATGACCGCTACAATCCCCTTCATAGCTGGCTGTACAGGAAATGGAGGGGGTGCTCAAGAGCAGACACAAACACCGACAGAAACTGCAACGCCGACCCCAACACAAACACCGACACAAACTACAACCCCAACGGAAACCCCAACGCAGACGCCGACCGAAACCGCGACGCCGACCGAGACTGCAACGCCAACTCCCACTGAGTCTGTCAATGCAGATAAACGCATTGTCATGCGAAATTCCACCTTCCAGACGCTCAAAGCCGAGGTATCGACCGGCGCAGTCGTTAAATGGGTGAACCGGGATGCATTTTCCCATACTGTGACGAGTACCCAGTTCCACGATAAGGCCAGATCGTGGCAGTTCGATGTGACAGTTGGAGGAGGCGGCAGTACCCATTTCACATTCGAGAAGCCAGGTGTGTATGAATACTATTGTACAATTCATGGGAAAGGATCGATGTGTGGAGCTGTCCTTGTCGGAGGCGCAACATTAGAGAAGGATCTACCATGCAGTGGCGGTGGCGGTGGATACTACTGATCCGGTGTGAACGGTAATCGCCCGACGATGAGGAGGAGTGAACCGCTCCGCGGTCACGTGACCGAGGCACGCGACCTGCCTTACCTGTAGATATAACGAGGTAGTTAACAACTACTTTACTCAAGATCTGGGAGATATTCGGTTGGGCTCAGGGGACAGAACATAGGCGCCTCATCGAGTAAATGCCGAAGGATTCTCACATGCCCGGATCCAACAGGGAAAAATACCCGTTCAGTATCCGTCTCTACTGCCCGCCAGAGGTGATGGACCATACGGATATTGCGATCATACCAGTAGGCTATTGCTGTTGGAGTCCCGAATTGGTCATCCGTTGTTCGAATCCCCACATCGAACATTTTATCGTGGTTGAAACGAAGGTTTACCTCCGAATTGAGCCACGCTAGATATTCAGGGATCGTTGACTCTTGAAGCCGTTTATCGACTTTTTGTTGGTACGTTTCCGAGGCCAGAACTGAAATGTCTGTTTTACGCGTGGATTCGATATCGCGATCCGCAAAGGGATCCGTTTCAGGTTGTGGCGGTTTTTCATCCACGGGCGCCACCCGCTCATGGTCGAGATATTCTGCGAGTCGAAATCCAATCTGAATTACCTCATTTCGGCTACTAACCTCTGATTCATTAGTATTTGAATCGTTGGAATCATCGGAGTCAGCTTGATCATAGCGGCGTTCTCCCGATCGATAGGCCTGATACAGCGCATTCAGTTCATCTTCGTTGTCATACGGATATTCGAGGGCAATCAAGTCAGGCTCCCATTCTATAAAGCGTTCGATAAGTGATTGAAGTTCTTCTTGTCGTTGTTGGGCTAATACATCATCGGCTTGAACGTTCACTTCATCAAGGCCTGGATTGTCCATATGATAGACGCCCAATATCATGACCTTGATTTGATCTGATCCACACGGCGGCCACGGGTTCTCTCGAATAGCAGATGGTGACTGTAGCATTGTCAGTGGCGATATTTATTCGCCAAAAATAGTAAAGAAATTTCGATTTTCTTTCATATTTTATATGTGATCTATGCCGCCAGAAATATGGAAAATCTATACATGAGCGAGGCAGGAGAACCTTAGGGCTTGGCCCCGAGAATATTTCACTCAGTGTGGTTTCTCCGAGTTGTTCAACAGCTCCGGTTGGATTTTGCCCCAGGAAATTACATGGCCCGGCTCGATTTGAATGATAGGGCGTTCTTCAAGCGTATGATCTTTGTATTGGTCATATTTCGATCTGAGCCCTGCGATGGCGTTAGAATGACAATTATCAGCAGGGTGTACTATTGTTGCAGTCCCTCGCACCTGTAACCATCCTAATTGATCCCATGTTTCGGTATAATGATCAACAATGAGGGCAACTGCACTATTTGCTTTAATATCACGGATCCGACGCAGATTATTTGAACTTGTTTGTTTCGGTTTTTCATCAATCGGAGTATAAATCCCTCCTTCAAGCACGGCAAAACATACCGGCACGACATGGGGTCGTCCGGACGTATCTGCAGTCGCTAAATGACCGATACGTGCTGTCTTTAAATATTCCCGTTCCAATTCTGAGAGGTTCATATTATAAATTTACACTGAATATAAATGGAATTTCTCAAAAATAGGACCCAAAAAGTATACCATGAATTCGGGAGTCTATCACCAAAAAGAATGGAGTGTAACAGTACGATCGCTTGAGATCCAAAATCCCGTTAATATGATCCAAATTCCTGTGATAACTATTTTCTTCAACGATAGGTAATCCACTGATGCTACTCAAAAATATAGATACGGTCTTCCGGCAAGATCAGGCCCGCACAGTATCACATAATATTGATATTCGGATTCACAATGGTAAATTTGATAACATTGGATCTGGGCTCTCACATAACGGCAAGACCATCGATTGTCAGGATAAAATCGCGCTTCCAGGTCTCATAAATTGCCATAATCACACCCCCAATATCATCACGCGTGGATGGAGTGATGATGTCTCATTATTCCCATGGCTTGAGACAAATGCTACGGTCCTCGAACATGCAGATCGAAATGAAAAACGTCAAGCAGCCAAACTTGCGGCCGTGTTAATGGTCCAAACAGGAACAACCACTGTAAATGATATGTGGAATACATATACAGTCGATGCATTCACGGACGTCGGCATTCGGGCCTTGATGGGAAGTGCTCTTGCGACGGTAGAAGAAACGGAGGAACAGGATATCACAGCAGGTCTCAAAAAGAATGAATTATTTATTGACACCTACAAAAATCACCCGACAATTCATCCAACAATTCCCATCCACTCCGTGTACCGTTCAACAGCAACATTACTCAAACAGGCTCATGAGATAGCTGTCAATCAGGATCTTCCCTTTCATATCCATATTTCAGAAACCAAACAGGAAAATGAAGAAATCCTCGATCGACATGGAATGACACCAACAGCTTGGCTTCACGAACAGGACGTTTTAGACCACCGAGGGGTATTGGTGCATGCCGTCCATCTCACAAAAGAGGATAGAACACTCATCGCAAATAATGATGCTGGCATTGCTCACTGTCCCGCTTCAAATCTGAAGCTTGGATCTGGAATTGCCGACATTGACAAAATGAAGAATATCCCGATCGGCCTTGGGACCGATAGTGCAGCCTCAAATAATTCCTTGAATATGTTTCGGGAAGGTCGAATAGCCGCTCTTATTCATAAACGCGATGATCCAGGTAAAATGTCGGCTCAAACCATCCTCGATATGATGACGTGTGAGGCGGCAAATATGCTCAATATGGCAGATACAATTGGTTCAATCGAGGAAGGGAAGCGTGCAGATATTATTCTCATTGATAAACAGGATCCTACGCTAACACCATACATCGGTGATCAAGGGCTTCTCTCAAATCTCATCTATAGTTTTCATGGCCACGTTGATATGTCGATCATCAATGGAGAAATAGTAGTTTCCAACTCGTCAGTTACGGCTGATATAACACCAGTCCTCGATACGCTTGAGCAATTCTGTTCCCGCGTGAATGACCGATTCGAACGGCCATCTTGATAGGATACGGATTAACGTTTGATCGGGATATACATATTCGAAATTTTGTATAATCGAATGAAATTTCAAGGATGAATTAATAATGGGATTATGGCGCCGAAATTTGGATTACTGATGTTTCTCCGTGGTCGACCGGTTGAAGCACTATTTATCCTTGGCATCCCGCTTATTTCCGTGATTTCACAATTTGGTATCGCCTTTCATTTCGGAACCTCGTATTTTCCTTCGCTCGTGTTTGCGGGGTTAATGATTCCTGGAATGGTCGTATTAACTCGGCTTCGCTTGGCTACACTCAAATTATCTCATGTCAAACAAGAACACGAACTTAAGTAGATAATTCTTTAAAATTCAAACGATATATGCCAGATATCCGTGCCGTAGCAACGGATGCTGTGATTTTTATCAATGATCAAGTAGTCCTGCTCGAACGCGATCATTCGCCATATGAAGGACATTGGGTCCTTCCCGGTGGACTTGTCGAACCGGACGAAACCACACGAGAAGCGTGCGTTCGGGAAGCCCATGAAGAAGTAGGACTTCGAGTTGATATTATTGAAAGTATAGGGGTATTTGACGACCCCGATCGGGATGAACGTGGCAACATCAGTATTGCTTATCGCTGTCGGCCGATCCATGAGCAATCTCCGAGAGCCAAAGAAGAAGCGAAACAGGTGGACGTATTTGATCCCACAGACCTTCCACAAATGGGCTTTGATCACGAACAGATCATCACTACTGCACTTCGAAAACGATAACTGCGTCTCTACCTTGGTTTTTATTCCAATAATCCTCCTCGACCACAT
>JBDGRB010000271.1:0-4466 GCA_042218485.1 Halobacteriaceae archaeon
ACCCTAATATCCCAACGTGGGAATCCCACGACTGCAGTCGTGTGGAGGAAGTCAATATGTAGTCCAAACTCATTTATCACTGGTATACCAATAGACCCATACAGAGGCAATGTCGGCACGCCGATCACGAATTTTCCTTGCCTTTATCGTATTCGCGGTGCTGTTTGCCCAGGTATTACTTTACCCGGGTATTGATATTCTTGTTCGAGCGTTAGGTGCAGAAACAAGACTAAACGCAAGCATGTGGTTTTTAGCGGCTGAATTTGCCGCGTTTGTCGCTTTTGCTGGTCTGTGGGGCGCTGCTAGTGATGCAACCGGTAGTCGGCTTCCGTTTATCGCTACAGGCGCGATTGGTGGTGCGATTGGATATATCGGCCTTGCACTGTTAGCCGTAACGTATAGCGTTCCATTTTCAGTGGTTCTTGTCCTCCGTGTCGCTCAAGGAGCTGCGACAATCGGAGCATTCTCCCTTGCGATGACGATGTTGATGGATCTCGAAGGTGGTCATGGCCAAAATATGGGTGCTGCTGGAATTGCCATTGGACTCGGAACGGCGCTTGGCGCACCAATTGGCGGGCAACTCTATGAAATTGGAGCGGCAGTCCCGCTCTTTGTTGCTGGTGGGTTGTTGGTTATTGTGGCTCTATTAACGTATTCCATCCCAGATCGCGCCCCGGATCCAGACCGTGATTCAATAACAGCTATAATTACTGGGTTACAAGAAACGCCGACACTTGGCCTCCCCTATATGTTTGGATTTATTGATCGGTTGACAGCGGGCTTTTTCGCACTCGTTGGAACCCTCTATTTCCGAACGATTTTCGACCTAAGTCCAGGGAAAACTGGGCTTATGTTAATGTTATTTTTTGCGCCATTTGCTTTGTTACAGTACCCATTTGGCATGTTATCTGATCGGATCGGTCGGACAATACCGGTAGTTGTCGGATCCGCATTGTATGGATTGGGCGTCATTAGTGTCGGATTCGCTTCTACAGTCGTTATTGCAGGGGTAGCAATGGTTTTCGTCGGTGTATTGGGCGCGCTTATGTCACCAGCGACGATGGCACTCGTTACCGATCTCGCTGACGAAACTGAACGGGGTGTGGCAATGGCTGGCTTTAACATTGTTGGAAGTGTTGGCTTTCTCGCTGGAATTATTGTTGGTGGAACAATCGCAAATACTGTGGGTTATACTGCGGCGTTTCTGGTAGCAGGGGGGTTTGAAATTGGGTTAGCTATCCTAACCTTACCGATATTTCTCCGTGTCGAAACAACTCGATCGGAAACATTTTAATCTGATGTAGAATCATCTTCAATCAATGAAATATCGGTAATAATGAGATCATCATTAACGCTTACTATCAGGTTATCACCAGCAACAGAAAAAGTAAATTGTGCAACAAATGGATCAACCGAATTTATGTCTTCATCGTAGTCATAAATTGGGGAAAGGTCATTCCATTTCGTCCAGATTGGATCGATCCCCTGCTGCCCGAAAAACGATCGAACTCTTGGATCCTTGAGGAGATGATGACTAAAACCACCACGCTTGCGGTGATTGCAATTTGTACAGCGGTAATCATATATTACGGCAAATCGGGTATTACAATTGCCACAGATAGCACCATTTGGTCTATGATCATCACATACCTCGATGGACTGGTCAACTGATCCTGCACAACGAGGACAATTACCGTTTGCCATTGTAATGGTTTCGACCCGACTCAATCCAGGGGAGAAATCCAAAATATCTTGGGGTGACCGACCTGATACGCCCGCAGATGGGAGATAACTCAACGTGAGGGTTTGGGGTGGTACTGTACCAATAGATTTTGATGTAGATTCTTTACTGCCAAAGGATCCGACACAGTCGGTACAGCGGACGAGGAGCCGTTCTTCACGATAACTTATCTCGATATCCGCGCCACAATACGGACAAGGTGCATCCAAGCGTGTCGGTTCTATGACAACAGTTTCGGTAACCGCTCCTGAAAGTACAGCTTCCACCACCCTTGTGCCTGCTTGGCGAAGCGTATAGCCCTCGTCTGTTTTTCGGACAAAGTGACCTACGAGTTTATCGAGATGATAGTTAAATTGACTGCCCTGTCGAATACCGACGCGATTGCGTAATTCTGTAAACGTCAGCGGATCGTCTTCACCTCCAAGCGTCTGCAAGATCGAAACGCGTGTTTCGTTACCAAGGACAGCAAACGCTTCATCAGGAGATAATGATGATCGATTACCCGGATCCGTGGCATTTGCCATACCCTATCAACCATCTGAAGTATATTTAACCTTCCTGTGGATTATTATCCGTATTCATATTCAACGATACTCAGAAGTTAAATCAAGCGTTGCTTAAATCAAGCGTTGCTTAAAACAAATCTGAATTTTCTCTATCTTTCTGCGAGGAGAGAATCCCGCCGTTCACGGCGGGGAGGATGTTACATAAGGAAAACACTCATCATATCGGACGAGAAATAGATGTGCATGAATTCCCATTTGTTCAAAATTATCAGTGAAAAACTCACAAAACAGACCTCACTCGCCTTTTTCGTTGCCGGTAGCCTTTTACTTGGCTCAACACTGCTAAAGGGGCTTCATTGGTTTACAGAGGTATCCCCACCAGTAATACTCATCGCGTTGATTGCATCAGCTGGACTATTGACTGCATTTATCGGGATAATCGGTCTGTATGCCAGACTAACTGCCTATAGCAAACATCTCTCGTACCTTGGAACTATTTATTCCGTTGGCACCGCTGGGATAGTTACATTGATGTTTGGATGGGTAATACTCGATCATATTTTGCGAGCCTTCGAGATAGCTTCGCTTGGATCCCTTCCTGAAATTGTATTTTTAGTCGTTATCGCATTGATCGCGATGGCATTCATATTTGTCAGTATTACCGTTACTGTCGCTGATGTTGTTTCAGATTTGGTCGGATACTTTCTCTTTGGTTTCATAGCAACGTGGATTGGATTACTAGGTTTAGAAATCATCGTGAATGGAAACGTCCCAAATTGGATATATTTCGGTATATATAGTTTCCAACCCATTACTTTGCTAAGTATTGGGTACTACTTGAACAGTGAAAGTGAGACAGTGAGACACAAAACAGAGAACCCGATCACATCCACGGGGTAAAAAGACGATGACTCAACCAATTCACGAAGAATCTCCGCTTGAAAAGGCATCTGGTATGACTGAAGACAGAGCAACGGAAGCGTTTTCTCTGTTGGGGAATAAAACACGACTGGCTATTTTATTAACGCTGTGGGAACAATTCGATCCGGATCAAGATGATAATAGCCTTCTCTTTTCCGAAATTTTTGAGCAAATTGACTACACGGATCCCGGCAATTTCAGTTATCATCTCGAACAACTACAGGGACAGTTCATCAAAAAACAGGATAAAGGGGGCTATGAACTTCGCAAAACTGGTCTGAAAGTTATTCAGACAGTGATTGCCGGCGCGGGAGTCAAAGAGGCCTCACTGGCTCCGACACAAATCGATCGGGATTGTTGGTTATGTGGGGCACCAAGTGCTGTCACCTATCAAGATGGAGCTGTCTATCAGGTCTGTACGGAATGTGAAGGCGTGACGACAAAAGATAGTGTCCCCGGTGGATATCTCAATGGAATGAAGCTCGATCCGGCTGGACTTCGAGATCGAGCGCCTGAAGAGTTATTGGCTGCCGCCGGTGTCGCTGCCTACCGGCATATGCGGACCATGTTTGAAGGCCTCTGTAGTGCCTGCTCTGGTCCAATTTCATCACGACTCGAAATCTGTTCTGATCACGTCTCGGAGGGTATCTGTCCGCATTGCGAGCGAGATTTCGAAGCCGTTGCGAAATTTCGATGCCAGGTGTGTAAAGATGGGCACGCCACAACGCCGGCGATGATGGCGATGTTTCATCCCGCAGTCAGTGGTTTCTATTATAATCACGGTATCTTAGCCCACTGGCATGCTGACGATTTCCAAAGCATAACTACGGTTATGGATCTCGTATCAGAACATGAAACCGAAGTTCAGTCTCTGGATCCGCCGGGAGTTGTCGTTACTATATCACGAGAAGGGGATATGTTAGAGATAACATTCGATGAGACTATGACAGTAGTTGATGTGACCGCTACTGCTGACGCTAATTCTCGACAATACACGTCCATTGAGACGTGAACTATCCCACTTTACTCGGTCATCCCTGACTTGGTTCTCCCTTCAAAGATGGGTATGGAGCTTGCAAACGTGGTGAATTACCCTCCCTTCTCGCACCATCGAAGTCGCTCCTTGAGGATGGGGCGCCTGTAGGAGTTAAAAATTCAAACAGTATCTGTCTACAATAATTGCTAACATCAGTAGTAACTCAATAGAAAATTCCAAATGGGTATCTGTGGGTGTTTTCAAAAGGGGCGTTAATTTATATTGATATCGATAGATGAAATGAATAATGCGATTAGTCACT
>JBDGRB010000288.1:0-1270 GCA_042218485.1 Halobacteriaceae archaeon
CAGCAATGACCGAACATTTGTCGAGCGGGCACGTAGCCACCGATTGCTCGGGCACCGGATTGAATTTCCAGACACCCTTCCGTCGACAACTACTGCGACTTGGCGTGATGTCGAGTTACTCATCTATCTGCTTACAATTGTCTTTGGTATCATCGATCTTCCCGGTGTTACTTTGTATGGTATCTGGCGTGGTAAAGACGAATTAGACTGGCAAAACGAACGGATTAAACTCGATCCGCAAAGTCCGACGCTTGCATCAGAACTTGAAGGAGATCTCTCTATTGTTGAATCATATGACCAATTAACGAATGAGTATTCATAATACGAAACGCAAGCAGGTGGTGAGGACACTAATTTCTGCAGGTTTCTATTGACGCTTGGGATTGCTTTAGTCTGAACATCTAGCTATCTAATCCTAGCATCTTCTGACATTTGCTCGAAGTGTTTACTGTCACTGCTTGTGACTAGTTCTGTTAATTCATCTATCGAAAGAGGATCTATTTCAACTCGTTCACCGTTCTCTGTATAGAAGAGACTTGTTGAGACCTGACGATTTGGATACGTTTGACGAACAACGTGATAATAGACACTTAGTTGCTTGCGGTACTCAGATTGGGCATACCGGCTTCGATCGGTCTTATAGTCGATGATCTCTACTCTGTCATCGGTTATATGGAGAAGATCAATAAATCCGGATACTGTCACTTGATCGTCATTGACATTCACTGGCAAATATGCGGCTTTCTCCGTTTGCACCTCACCTGATAATGAGTCGATGAATTCTTTAACATTATTCTCGTCGTTATTTGAGGGCTCAATCGTGGTGCCTGAGGCATATTCTTCTGCAAATTCATGGACTTCTTCCCCAAATTCGGCTCCTTTTCCTTCTTCACCTTCGCTAAAAACGCTATCATCCATTATTGTATGAGGAGTCTGCTCCGCTGGGACATCCGGAACAGGAATGGATACCTGTAATCGGGTCTGCTCTGTTGGTCGTATATCCGTATCTTCAATCTCCGGTTCAATGGTTACCGGATCCAATGGTAGATTTTCGAAGAATTGACTCGGTGAGGATCCTGCCGAGAATAACACATGACTTTCGGCACGTGTGATGGCGACATACATTAACCGTCGTTCTTCATCATAGTCGGATTTGAGGCATTTCGAAAGGAAACGGTAGTGCCAATTGTCGTAAATATAGGGGTAGCCATGAGGATTTGCAAAGATTTTCGATTGCCGGAGACCGATTGATTCTTCATACCGAATTCGA
>JBDGRB010000288.1:1280-3178 GCA_042218485.1 Halobacteriaceae archaeon
CCATTACCACCACTAGGCGGAAAACTATATTGGTTTATATTTGCGAGAATGACGATGGGATGTTCGAGTCCCTTGGCAGCGTGAATTGTTTGAACAGTAATAGAATCACCGCCTGGATTATCATCAACCTCATGGGTAGCATCGCTTTCAAGACTATCTTCAATAAAACGAATAATATCCCCACGATTACGGTTTGTATTGTTGAAGGTCTCCTGTAGGATTGCCACTAATGTATCGGCATATGCGTCGTCAAATCCATATTTTTCAAAGACATTTCGGGCGACTGCACCAATGGTTTCAGCTTCTTCTAATCGATCACGGAACTCCACCATATTTGATGGATATGTAGATGTATCGAGTATGTGCTTTACTTCGTCAAGGTTATATCCTGCCTTTTCAAGCACGACCGACCATCCCCGCTCGGAATCTTCATTCTCAAGGATCCGTAACCACGCAAGTAAGAGGATCGCTTGATTGGTACTAAATAATTCGACGCCTCCTTCATATGCGACCGGAATATTGAATTCGGTAGCTTTGTTCTGTAATTCACGACCAAACCGACGGGTTCTGGTCAGGATTGCTATATCATCATAGGATGGATCCCGCAAATCACCGTCTTCATCTTCAACAGCATAATCCTGATTACCTACGATGTCTTGTACTCGAGTCAGAATTGCTTTATATTCGTCATCACCCGTAAACGCCTCGATAGTTGAATGATTGTGCTCGGTCGTTGCCTCTAATTTCGTGATCTCGTCTTGAATTGCTGGATCAATGTCTTCACTCTTTGTTGCAGGAAGCGTTAGACTGCATTCTGAAAAGTCTAGTATTGACTGGGTTGAACGATAATTTTTGACAAGAGCTATCTCAGTAATATCATCGATAGGATACGATATGCGTTCGGCATCGTCGTTAAGTTCTGTTTTGTAGGTGTGAAGCCGTTCTTTGAAGCGACGGATATTATCTACATCGGCATACTGAAATCCGAAGATACTCTGTTTCCAATCTCCAACGACACAAATATTATTTGTCCCCGCAAGAATCATCGCCAATTTAAATTGAATTTCGCTGGTATCCTGAAACTCATCGACCATTATATGTTCAAATTGAACCTCGTCACGGAGTGAATGGTCCTCACAGAGCAGTGCAAATGCAAACATTAGTAGAAAACTGAAATTGAGATAGTTTCGACTGAGGGCAAACTCGATATATTCAAAGTAGAGATCATGAATGAAGGCCTTTAATTCATCGCGATCTTCCTCAAATGCCCGTTGAGCCCATCTTTCGTCAATTTGGGGATACCCGTCTCGGATATCGTCTGCACTTGGTGCACCGGGTAAGTACGTTCGATCTCGATCGAATCCACTTAAGTTGCTCCGTAAATCTGACTGATTGAGGCTATTTACTCCCTCATTTGGCTCATTAGCTTCTTCGAACAGTTGCTTAAACGTATCAAAATCGCCGTCAAGATATGTTTCGCTATTCCGGAACCAACCATTTGCTGTGGGGAACACTCCTTTGGCAGCGAGTTCTTTGATAATATCAAGTAATGATGTCGTATCCCTGATGATCCGGAAATAGTCATGATATTCTGGGTGATTATCGATAAATTGGGTAATATACTCTCGAAATTTTTCCGATTCGATAACGTCATCTTCTAAAACATGGGTTGAGGATGTTATCCGATCATCAATTCCGAGTTTGGTTGGGGCTCGAAATCCGTGTTTCATAAGTAATTCATTGCAGTAGCTATGAAACGTGTTAATCGGTGCATCGCGCAGTGCTGACATGGAATAATCACAGTGGGCCACGACACGATCTTTCATCTCTGATGCCGCATTATCAGTGAATGTAATCAAGAGGATATCTTCGGGTTCAAGATCATCATTTTGCAATAG
>JBDGRB010000288.1:3188-4401 GCA_042218485.1 Halobacteriaceae archaeon
AGTCTTGCCTGTCCCAGCACCTGCATCAACAACGTGGATCCCACTGGTAGATTCAATGAGATCTTTTTGTCGGTCGTTTGGTGTATCGTTAGTCATTGGTACGAATTAAATCACGATGATTAACGTCGTCAAAATTCGGGTCTTCGACGGGGAACTGTGATCTACGGTATTCGTTAATACGATTGATCTGTTCCTGTAAGAACTCCTCAAACCGATCAACATCTTCCTTGAAATAGTTTTCTCCCCGCATATACTGGAGTTGTTTTAGTGTCTGGTCAGTCCCATTCTCAACATATTTGTAGTCTCCTACCTCTTCTTTGGCATATTCTGTAAACATGGTTGCAAACTCCGAATCGAGCAATGCATCAGTATCTGTTATGTCAGGGAACCCATGTTGGTTGAAAAAGGATCTATACGCATCGTAACCCATTCGCTCCAGGGTTTTACGGCGATCATTTCCCTCAACAACACCTTCACGAATTGCGTCAAACGCTTCTCGCCGACTTACGTATTCTTCGAATGAGACTGGATAATAATGAATCCGTGTGATTGCATCCCCAATATCTGGCTCGCCTGTAATAGCTTCCTCGACTAAATCCAGGAAGTAAAAGAACACAAATTCAAGTTGTTGGTTTGGTTGCTCTTGTCGATGGTGAGCTAAATACTGGAGTGCTTGAAAATTTGGTTCATCGGCTATATCATCAATATCAGATTGAGAAACGTGTTTCGAAGCTGATTTGCTATTACTACTTTTGTAATCGACCAAACGATCGGGTGAGTGAATGAGATCAACTTTCCCCTTGGCACCGAGATCGGGATTTTCGAACCAGACTTCCGTGATAGACGAGGTAATGGGCTGGTCAAAGTAATCAGCAAAGATATTGTCCGAAGATGAAGATTCATACCCGTGATAGTCCTCCTCTGATGGTGGCTGATTATCCAGAAACTCAGTAATCAAGTTAAATCCGATTTCAAATTCGGTTTCTAGCTTCTTTACATCAACATCGTCAATATACGGGCGCATTTCCGCTACTATTATATCAAGCAGTTCTCTATAATTCGCCTCCGCAACTATCTCTGGATAGTTCACATAGAATTCAGCAAAGTCATGGAATAGATCGCCCTTCTTGAAGTAATCCCGATCAGGACTGGTCACGACTTTGTCGAAGAAATAATCTTTTGGACAATTGATGAAGGTACTCAGACTTGACTG
>JBDGRB010000195.1:0-4371 GCA_042218485.1 Halobacteriaceae archaeon
AACTCGGGCGATCTTCATACCCGATATAAACGTCTTCGACGGGGAGTTCAAGCGTTTCAACCTCTACAACACAGAATTGTAGATTACTGATGGCTGCTGTATTCCCACCGTTATTCGTTAACCCTGACGTATATGAGCCACTTGCAGGATCGTCGATTGTATCACAGTCGTCGCCGCCAAAGGCGAGTCCCGAAGTCGCAACATAGGTGGGGTCATCCGTGGTTGATTCCCACGTAACGGAAATGGGTTCACATGCTTCACCGTTTTTACTTTCCCAGTCCATGATCTCTATGAGACCGGTATCCGTTTCTTCCTCGAAGTAACAATCGGTGATGTTCCCATCCTCATCTGTTTCAATTATAAACTCGAATTTGACATAGGTCCCTTCCTCACTACTACAGGCAAAATCTTTGAAACAGGGGCCTCCCCTCGCCGGTCTGTCGGCCTGTGCAAACCCACTCCTCTGTGATAGGCCGACCGCTCCTGCTCCTGTCATTATTGCACCCTTCAAAATTGTTCGTCTATTTGTTCCCATCGTATCGTAATTGAAATTGTCTTTGTTTGCCATTCTATGCACCCTCCGATTGAGAGTACATATATAATCTCGTTGATAGATAATATAGCTATCGAAATTATTTTCATATTATTACAATAACATATAATTGAGTTATAATGCAACACCAGTAACCATTTTTCCCATTTTCGGAAGTGCGCCAGGAAAGCCACGGGCCTTCGTGCAGGGGGAAGTCAATGTTTGAATTAATGGAGGTGCCTGCTGCTTAGGGGTATCCAATGTCGTAGCGTATCCTTTCCATGTATCGGCTATGGAGTATCCTCTACTGGCGGTCGGATTGGACCCATCACCACATCGTCACAATAGCGATGAACACGATCGCGAAAAACTGCAATCCTCGCATTGCGAGCACCGTCATTTGTGCTACCTCGACCCCTGCATAGAGCATGCCCATACTGAATACAGTATCATTCAGTTATGTAACAAATTAAGGCTAGGAGTCCTGTCCTCCACGCGTGGGTGTAGCGAGTGAGTCGGCAGGGGTAGTTAACAAGGAATGCATATCGTTTCTATCGCTACAAAAAGTTTATACAATCGTATAGACAATAGGGACGTATGAGTAGCGATCGACAATCTGTGCCGGTATCCCTCCCGCAGGAACTCGTTGATCGTCTCGACAGCCTCGTGGAAGACGGCATCTTCTCGTCACGATCAGAAGCGCTCCGATACGGCGCACGACTCGTCGTGCGGGAAGCCCACTTGGAACGTCTTCACGAACAGACGGATAGGAAAGCAAAGAAAGATGTCACGGAACGGCTAGACAGGAAACGTGTATCTTGACCTCGATGTTATCCTCGCGGAGTTGAAAGCCGATGACTGGTTAGCGAGTGACGTTGATATTGAATCTATTGAAGAGCCGAAGACGTCGGTCGCCACAGGCATCGAAATCCAGTACGTGATGGAAGAGGAATGGAATCGTGATCGTGTTATCCAGGCGCACCATGCAATCGCTCGTAAAAATATCGATTTGATACCGCTGACCAGCGACGCAATGGACACCGCTGCCGAGCTCCGCTCACAATATGAGAGGTTAAACCTCTTCGATGGCGTGCATCTTGGTAGTGCATCTGTCCTCGACGAGCCGATTGTCTCAACGGACACGCTCTACCCTGAAATTACTGAGATCGAACATATCGATCCACGGGATATCGAGTAATACTGTTGTACTACTCGTGATCATCTCTGGAACAAATAAATGAGGTCATCAGCCGGTTCTTTAACCGACCCGCCAACGCCACACAAATCAAGGATCAGCTTGTCTCATTCCATAGCCATCTGGTCGACAGTCGAAACTTCTTAACGGTTGGTTCGGTAGCATCGCAACCCGATCTGCGACCTGAACAAGTGTCAGTTCCCTTCAAATTATTAGTTAACGAAAACGGAGGCCAAACACTACATGAGGAGGTAATATGTGATACCGTAATCAAAACGAGTTGCGCGGTGGTAACAGCCTTAGTTGAACGGGTTATCCGGTGTCTCCAGTCGAGTGATGCTCTCAACCTCGTCGAAATCGTCATCGAAGGAATACAGGTATTCGCTATTCTCCCGTTCCATATATGCTACGATGGTCGCGTCACCGAATGCGAGGTTCTCGTAGGACTCAAAAACCTCAACAGCACGGTGGAAATCCTTCTGGGCTGCGTGCACGAGTTCGAATCCTGCCGAATTCGCGAGTCGTTTTCGAAGGTCAACCGCAATGTCATGGCGTTGGCGGGCATGAATCCAGTTTAGCGACTCCAACAATATGTAATTCGTAATTCGGGCAGTCGGGAGGTCGCCGCTATCGATGGCGTGAATAATGGTTTCTGCTCGTTCGTGGCGACTGTTAGCACTCGTGTCCTTATAGTCAATGAGAATATTGGAGTCAAGGACAACGGTCGCCATTCAGCCGTCCTCCGTGAACGCGGCGTCTGCTTCGTGGCCTGCGAGGTCATGCGTTTCGAGGCTATCACCACCCATCGGCGCTTTCAGGTCATCATCGTCGAAGGCTCCGTAGTCTTGCTTCATGACTTCCACGGAGAGGTTTCCCGTCTCATCGATTTCCCAGCGTAGCTTGTCGCCAGCTTCGATATCGAGTCGGCGGCGGATCGACGCCGGAATTGTGACCATTCCTCCATCGTTGACCGTCGTTTCTTCAGGACCGTCTTCAGTTGTCATATTCGTTAATACAAGCTTGTGTATGATACATGTTGCGCTACATGTGCTTCATGGCCACAAACCAGCATTGCGAAATTATGCAGATCGATCAGTATATATGCCCCAAAGATACCCGTTCACTGTACGAAAATGTGATACCATATCACTCATTAGCAAGTGCTATCTAGTTGGCGTTGTAACTGTTCCTATGTCGGAGATTTTCATACGGAAACAAGAGATTCAGGAAGGCAAAACCGATGACCTACGAGACTGGATTGCTGAACTCCATAAGGAAGCTGAAACCGACGACCAAGGTGTTCGTGAGATATGGGAGGCGGAATCCCTGCATACGATATCATTGTTTATTGAACATACTGCTGAGGCGAATTATTTAGTTTGGTATCTAGAAGCTGACTCGATTGAGCAACTCATCGAGGCCCGGGAGGCCTCATCACATCCACTTCATGAGGTCGAAGACGCAATGATGGACGACGTCTTAGTTGACCCGACTGAAGCTGGTGAGTTCGAGCCATTGCTTCACGGCATAAACGAAGATCGCCCAGCCACGTTCTCCATTCATCAGTACTCAAAATCTCTGTAGATATGCGGATCACTGTATCAATTAGCGAGTGCATACTTTCTTTGACTTCCATCTCGACCTGAGGTCCGGAAATTTCCTCTCAAATGTTCACTATCCACGATAATTTGGAATTGATTTTGACACCTCATTGGCCAAAACCAATGGAAGTCAATATGGTATAGACAGAAGAATGCTATATCACGTCGATTCAAATCTTTTCAGTACCTGAAATGGCGTGGGGAATACCCAACGCGAATGCAGAATCGGAGCGACCTAGGAATCAATTATTATGGCTTTCCATATCGAGCTGTACTTCATCGAGTGGGACCTGCATCTCGTATTCAACAACGTCGAAGCCTAGTTTCTCGTAGTAGGCGAGGGCACGGTCGTTATCAACGGCCACGTTGAGCGAGAGTTCTTCAGCACCGTCCTCCCGCGCATGTTGTATCCCGCGGGTAACCAAGTCATCCGCAAGGCCAGTGCCGCGATACTTTGGGTCGACGTAGATGTTGCCAAGATGAAGCTTGTCGGCTGATGCGTACTTTGACGGCGGAGTCCGCAGCGTGGTACTGAGAAAGCCGGCAAATGTGGCATCGAGATTTGAGAGAGGACCTGTCGGATCATCGACATCATCAAGTGCGACCCAGAGGCGATTGCTCGGGTCATTGAAATGTTCAGTGCGGAACTCGACGATTTCATCGACGTCGATATCCTCTGCCAGCACGTACGAGTCGACTGCTTCTTCGAGGTCACGGTTGTACGGCAACCACAGTTCTTCGACGAATCGACGCATCGAATCCTCTTCGTTCCGAACGCGGCGAATATACATGTCATATCCGAATCTTGTAGCATTGATAACAGTTACGCTCTTGTGGAGCACATTATTGATTTTTCAGACCGTATCATCGAGAACGGGACTGAGCGCTTTATCACCTGGTTTTTCTGCACAGTTCGGGTATCGCCTTTCCATTGTCTCTGTTTCTGTCTCTGTCTCTTCGTTTCAATTCCCCAATTCCTGAAGTTTTTGATGAACTTGTGAGTATACGTTCGGATGTAGATTCATCCCTGCATCCACGAGATC
>JBDGRB010000208.1:0-4313 GCA_042218485.1 Halobacteriaceae archaeon
AGCCAAAGGCAAATGGTGAGATAAACCAGAACACCATTATCAATCCATGAGCGGAAACGGCTTGATTATACCCGCTTGCGGTCAAAAATCCACCGCCAGGGTTCCACAGCTGGATCCGCATGAGCAAGGCAAGTGTTCCACCCATCACGAAGAAGAACAATGCCGTGACAGTATACAATATACCGACATCTTTGTGATTTGTCGTCACCAACCAGCGTTTTACTGATTTCATCGATGGAAACGCATGTTCATGTTCCTGTTCCTCTGAAGTGCCTGGAATTTCTTCCGGCAGCTCTGCGTGGCCACTTTCGGCCTGTGCGCTCGACCCTCCGTCTGGTTGTTTCTCTGTCATGCTGTTGCTGTTGAATTAGCGGTTGAATTGTGATACCATTGCTGAAATTCTGATTTTGGCATTACGACAACTTTGGCATTCATATACGAATGACCGACGCCACATAGTTCGTAACACTGAGCTGTATAATTGGCCACCTTGTTAGCAATAAACCACGTATCCGTCTTTTGACCTGGGATTGCATCTGCTTTCACTCGTAATGCAGGTATCCCAAATGTATGGAATACATCCCGTGAGGTCACAACTAATTTGATCGGCCTTCCTTTGGGCACCCGGAGTGTCGTCGATGTTTTCCCGTTTGGATATATAAATTCCCATCCAAACCGATATCCTTCAACGTTAATAACCATCGTCGATTCGCCTTCTGTTGGAGGATTCTTTTCTACATATAGTAACGTCCCATATGTCCAGACGATCAACGAGATAACAATGATTGCGCTGAGTGAAAACGAAAGCAAGAGTTTCTTGCCACCACCGCCGCCAGTTGGGCGTTCACCCAATTGAGGCCGGTCAACATCTTCGTCTTGTTCTTCCTCCCGACTGTCTCGATACTTATAGGCATTATATACCATATACCCCATGACAACGACCCCAACAAGAGTTCCAAGAACGAGGAAAGCCAAAAATATCTGCTGAAAGACTTCGACACGACCACCTCTCGGAACAAGGCCGCCATCAATCCCTATCAGAGGAGCTAATTCCAGTAATTCAATCCCTATCATGGGAGCATCTCACTAACTATTTTGATTTTATCGGTTGAGTACTTATCCGTTGCGGACTGCTATGAGTTATGCCTTCGAAATAGGATACTGTAGTTTCGACTGCATGTTTCATGGCGTAACAGTCGATATAATTATTAATATATTTATGTATTTGAATGAAATATCCTAATAGTAGTTATATTATTCCCATTAAAATAAATATATCAAATTTTTTATCTCAGGTTTGCCGAAAGATGGATATTTTAATCACGAAACCGTTTTCTCGTATAATGGCAGGCGATGAGAAATTTGGCGGTTTCCAGGATGTCCGTGAAAACGTAAAGGGGCATCCGATGGTTAATCTCTTCAAATATGCTGGTCGGTATTGGGAACGGTTAACAGCAGGCGTGCTAACGTCGATGATAACACGGTTATCACGAATCGTTCCGCCAATAATAGTTGGGGTGGCTATTGACCGTGTTATTGCGGGAAATGGTCAACCTGGGATATTAGCGACGATTGGCCTCGTTACGAAATCACAAATCACCACCGATGCGATGCGGTTTGCCCTGCTTCGCCGATTAGCGCTTATTGCTGCTGTTGCATATATTGTACGCTCCATAACTCGATTTGGCGCACGATATTTACTCCAATCAACGGCACAGAAAATCCAACGCGATTTACGAAATGATACGTACAATCATATGCAACGACTATCGATGGATTTCTATACCGATCATCAAACTGGGGCGATGATGTCAATTTTGAATAATGACATCAATCGCTTAGAGCGGTTTCTCAACAACGAAATCCGACAAATTATTCGTGTCGGCGCGACGGTTGGTGGAATAGCGATCGTCATGTTTTATTTATCACCAAAACTTGCCGCGATCGCACTCGCTCCCGTTCCGTTGATCGGTTTTACTAGTGCGAAATTCTTAGTATGGATAGAACCCAAATATAAACGGATCCGCGAGACAGTTGCACGATTGAATTCCCGGCTTGAAAATAATCTTGGCGGGTCCCGTGTTATCAAGGCCTTCAACCGATATGATTTTGAACTTGATCGAGTGTCTGAATTAAGCGAAGATTATCATGATGAAAAAGTTGCCGCAATCAAACTCAGACGTGCATTTTTTGCTTCGTTACGTTTCTTAACAGGGGCTGTGTTTGTAGCGATACTTCTTGTGGGCGGACATGATGTTATAGCAGGAACGATAACGCTTGGTACATTTACAATGTTTTTCCTGTTCCTTCGGCGATTATATGCCCCAATGCGTCGGATTGGTAATACTGCCAACCGATATCAACGCGCTAAATCGAGCGCTGAACGAGTTTTTGGTATCCTCGGCCAAGAACCGTCGATAACTGACCCAGATGATCCTGTTATCCCTGATGACATTGAGGGACATGTCACATTTGATAATGTAACCTTCAGCTATAAAGAGGGCAAAGAGACGGTCTTGGATGGCGTCTCGCTTGATGTTCGCCCCGGTGAGACGATCGGACTTGCGGGGACGACAGGCGCCGGAAAATCGACGCTTGTAAAATTAATTCCTCGATTCCATGATGTCGATGATGGTGAAGTTCGGGTTGATGGCATTGATGTTCGTGACTATGGTTTACAAGAGTTACGCGAAGAAATCGGGATTGTTGAACAAAATCCTTATTTGTTCTCTGGAACGGTCAAAGAGAATATTGGGTATGGTGACCTTGGAACATTAGAACAGAAGGACGAAGAACGGATCCGTGATGCTGCAAAGGCTGCAGAAGCGCATGAATTTATTATAAATCTACCCGATGGATATGATACCCAAATTGGGGAACGGGGAGTAAAGTTATCGGGCGGACAACGACAGCGCCTTTCCATTGCACGTGCATTATTAAATGATCCATCGATTATTATCCTTGATGAAGCCACAAGTGATGTAGACACCGAGACGGAAGAATTGATCCAAGAATCACTCGACCGCCTCACTGAGGACAGGACGGCCTTTATCATCGCTCATCGATTATCGACGATTCAGGATGCAGATCGGGTTGTCGTCATGGAAGAGGGACAGATTACAGAAATTGGCACGCATGAAGAACTCTTGGCCAAAGAGGGGACTTATTCCCAACTATGGCAATCACAAGCTGATAAAAGTCAATCAGCAATAATGGCAGAAACTGATGATGATTGAACACCTATAGCAAACCAAGAAAGTAACCATTTTACGGAGGCCAACCAACGATATTAATATGCAACGACGTGCTGCGCTTATCTCTGCCGTAGTTTTGGTGGGTTTAGCGGCGGGATCATACGGAATGTTAGCGACCGCTGAGGCCCCTCCAATCACGATTACTGCCGCAAAGGAAGTCTCCGAGGGCCAAACGTTCACCTTGGGTGGGCTTACCTATAATGTGACGAAGATTAAAACCGGGGATCCCACTTTTGTTTCGTTCAAGTGGCACGATCCCAATGCGACGTATACGAAAAAGTGGGAAAACGATTCTAATGTAACCTATAATGGGGATCTCTATCGGATCATTATCCCGAATGTATCATCGCCACAAAACTTCACGTTAGTTGAAATCCAAAATGTTACCGCTCCAACATACGTTGAAAACGGGACTCGATATGTTGTTGTTGATCAAGATGAGGATGGTGACAAAGATGCAGTCCCTGTCTCTGAATATCTGCCGGCTCCAAAACGATTTACGTTTGAACTGAATCAAACCTTCCAATATCAAGGCAATACCACGACAGTGATTAGTCTGAAACCCTCTGAAGCCTTGCTTCGCTGGTTTGCACCCAAAAATAAATCGGCTAGAATTTTGTCAGGCAATAATTTCACTGCTGAAAATGCCGGTACATTCCTCGTTTATATCCCGAGTGAGTCACGCGTTATTTTAAGCCAAGATTTCCAAGGGTATAACCATGATATAGCGAAACGTGATTACTTCTATGAACGTGAGAAGGGACTGTGGGGAGTTACTATGTTAGGATTAATTACGGCGATTTTCTTGCTTGGCCTATCGTATCTACCATCACGATACTAATACTCGTGGATAACTCCTATCCAAAGTAAACCAATACCAACAGCTACCAGTCCGAGGGCGCCGAGAATCTGCAGCGCGGATACTGCAATACTGCTGACATAATTCCATGGCATTCCAATAAATGTATATAAACCAGCTAAAAGAATGTACCCGCCTATTACCCCACTCGCAATTGCAAGATTATCCCTATGAAACTCAACCATATGAGATGTCTACAG
>JBDGRB010000182.1:0-4304 GCA_042218485.1 Halobacteriaceae archaeon
ACTCAGGATAATTTATATTTGTGTGGTAATTGGAATTAACTATGTCCAAGAGAGAGCGAGTTGAAGTCGTAACTCGGAGAATTCATACCCATTTTTCTAATATGGATAAGGCTGACCAGATTGTTCCGATAGAATTCGAACTCGAATCGAAACCAGCCGAATCTACCATCGAAAATGTACCTCTTCGAGATATTGCACAGGCTATTGTAGATGATATTGATCGAGAGGAGTGGGAACAAATCGCTGATGCAATCCGTAGTGAAGTACCAAATAGCGACGACGATCGAGTGAAACGTGCGACAGCAGACTATTTTCTGGTACGCGACCACAAACGATTAGATTTGGATTATATATTCTTTGAAAAATTAAACGAACTTCGAATCAAGACCATAAAACCTATCGAACCAGGATGGATTGATCCAGATCCAATTCTCGAATCATCAAAATTCTCATTTAACAAATAACGATGAGTGATGCTACAACGTGTGAGTACGAATTTGATCCGGGAAAGCACAATCACACTTCTAGTCCCCACGTTCTTCGTGATATATTAAATGATCGGGAGGTTTGGAGTTGCCCCCATCCAACATATAAAAACGAAGATAAGTGTATTTTCCATACCCCTGAGATACATGATTCCGACGCCGCTCGTGAACTCCTTCTACATCAACTTGACAAGAACGATAGTGATCGAGAAGTTCATCGGTTTATCGGGGCGAAAGTAGATGAGCTTTCATTAGATCGAACCGTAATTGACGCGAAACGGGTTTATGCACTTGATCTCCGTTTTGCCGATATTGGTACGTTAGATCTGGAACATGCCCAGATCAGTATCCCAATTGATCTCACGGGAAGTAATATTGGAAAATTAAATTGCCATAATGCTGATATTAGGTCTCGTCTCGAATGTAAGGACGCAGTAATCAGCCACTGTCGAGGCGAAAGCGCAACCTTCCATGATCGGACGTTATTTGAGGGAACACAATTTAAACGAGCAAATTTTTTCAACGTTACTTTTGAGGAACGTGCACTCTTCAGCAAATCGAAGTTCGGAGGCTATACAATATTCAGGAATAGCGATTTTCATCATATGGCAGACTTTTCTGAGACGACATGGGAAAATCAGAGTTCCTTCGCTTCTACAAAATTTCATGAGCAAACAGATTTCACAGATATTACGATTCACGGGGAACTCTCAATCACCGAGTCTATGTTCGAATCCAAATGTCGGTTAAAGCCACAACTACCCCAAGATAACTCAACTGTCCTGATTGATCTCACTGGTACAACCATAACAACTGGTGAACTTGCCAATCCTGGGACGAACAGACTGCAATACGATTTGACCGAGGCAACGCTCGGTGATGTAGAACTCGCTGGTGAAAATCCCATTAATTTTGCAGACTACCAAATAATAAACACATCCTTCGATGGATTTGAGTTTGCACGATATACCGATAGTTTACTCGCTGTGAATTGGTATATTCACACCTCGAAAACCCCGCCAACGATCGATAGTGGATCACGGTCCCCTTCCACTATACGTCAGCGGGTACACCAGTTTTATCTGCGACTCAAATGGATCGCAAATATGGCCCGTCGCGATGAATATTCCCCAGGAATTCTTCGATCAACATACTTGCGTGCAAAGAATGGTGCCGCGATCGTTGGTGATGATACTGCTATGGCTGAGTTTTTTCTTCGAGAAATGAAATACAAACGTAAATCGCATTTTCAGAAATTCCTCGATTCTTCCTCTTTGATCGGGTTAAAAGACTGGGCACTCAATTGGTTTTATAATCTGACTGCTGGATATGGTGAGCGTCCATGGAGGACCTTATTCTGGTCAATTTTTATCGTTGTGTTATTCGCTAATATGTATGCCTTCCTTTCTTCTCGACCCTACTCGTTGTCGGTTGTGCACAATTATCTCGGGTTTAGTTTCCAAGCCTTCGTAGCTCTTGTTCTTGGACAACCTCAGGGAGGTCAATTCCCGGGGATTGCTGCTTTTGAAGCGTTTATTGGTGCTTTCATGATTGCTTTATTTGTGTTTACATTGACCCGTTCAATGCATCGGTGATTAGCTATGAAAAATGATACATATCGGGCATCAACGATACACGGAGAACACACCGTAACGAATGTGCGGAAATTAGCTGGCGATATCGGGATCCAATAGCTGGTGCCGTGCCTAGTATATATTTACGGGACTATTTGGGTGGCAATCGTGATTCACTATTTACCACTAGCGGATAAAATGGGAGATGGTGAACCGGCTCGGGGTCACGCCCAAAGGCACTCGGCCTGTTCCGCCTGTAGAGTGAACCGACTGGAGAGGGTAAGGTCCGAGCCTCTCGATTTACTCTGCTGATGGATAAGCAAATATTCATCATACCGAATAATTGCAATTGATTATCGAATACGTATCGAGAATCTATAATCCAATTAATGTTGAGACCGATGTTAATGGCAGATCTGGATCCCCGATCTAAGCTTCTATTAAGAGTCCAGCGATAATTCTATACAATTGGTGTGTGACTCCCTCACATACATATGGCCAGAACGAGTAATACCTCATATGTATGGCTGTGGCGACTGATACAATCAAAATCCTTCATGTAGATGATGACCAAGATTTCGTTTCAATGACTGAGACCTTTCTCGAACATGAAGACGATCGATTCACAGTGCTGACCGGAACTAGCGCTGACCAAGGGCTTGAGTTATTAGCTAATTATGATGTAGACTGCATCGTTTCCGATTATGAAATGCCCGGCCAGAACGGTGTCGAATTCCTACAAGCCGTCCGCGAAGAATACCCACAGCTCCCCTTCGTTCTCTTTACTGGAAAAGGGTCCGAAGAAGTCGCAAGTGACGCTATTTCTGCCGGTGTCAGTGACTATCTCCAGAAAGGATCCGGATCTGAACGCTATTCGTTACTTGCCAATCGCATCCGGAACCTCATTGCCCAGTATCATGCAGAAAGCCAACTTGAGGTTCGGGCCGAACAACAACAGCATGTCGCAACCCTTGGCCAAGAAGCACTGGCAGGTGCCTCTCCAGAATCATTATTCGAACGAGCCGTTAGGAAGGTTGCCGATACTCTTGACAACGAATATGCCAAAGTCCTTGAATACCGACCAAAACATGAAGACCTCCTTCTTCAAGCGGGCACGGGCTGGCGAGACGGGCTAGTTGGAGAAGCCACTGTCGGTATTGGAGAAGACTCGCAGGCTGGACATACGCTTCGTTCCGAAGAGCCAATCGTCGTTGAAGACTTACGGACGGAAGAACGATTTCGTGGTCCCCCACTCTTGGTCGAACACGATGTGGTTAGTGGAATTAGCGTCATCATCGGATCACCAGACGATCCTTGGGGAGTATTGGGGACCCATACGACCGAGCCCACAACATTTTCCGAGGACGATATCAATTTCGTCCAGAATATAGCCAATGTTCTGGCAAATGCCATCAACCACATGGAACGTGAACAGGAACTTCGACGGAAGGAACGACGCTATCAGGCCGTCTTTAATGATCCGAATATCCTCGTCGGCCTTATCGACACCGATGGGACAGTTCTAGATATCAACGAAACAGCCCTGAAATACCTTGATGTACCGCTTGATGAAGTAACTGGTAAACCGTTTTGGGAGACGCCGTGGTTTTCCCATTCGGAGACACTCCAACAGGATATCAAAGACTGGATAGACCGCGCCAATAACGGCGAGTACGTCGATTTTGAGGCAAATCTCAAGCGCCCCGAGGGCGATCGCTATACGGTTGAGGGTGTCTTCAGACCCGTCATGAACGATGCGGGCGACGTCGTATCACTCTTGATCTCCGATCGAGATATCACCGAACAGAAGGAATACGAACAGGAACTCAAACAGACGAACGCCTTACTTGAGACGTTATTCGAGACGCTCCCGGTGGGCGTGCTCGTAGAAGATGCCGATCGAAACGTGCTCACGATCAATGACCGCATGTTGGAGCTTTTCGGCCTGCAAGGCGCTCCGGATGAATTCATTGGAGCTGATTGTGAGCAGTTGGCCGAACACGTCAGTGAGATGTTCGTTGAATCCGATCGCTTCATGGCACAGATTAATGAACGCATAACGGAATGCGAATCGAAGCGAAACGAGGAGTTGGAACATAAAGATGGACAAACATTCGCACGGGATTATGAATCAGTGGAACTTCCTGAAGGGAATGGACATCTATGGGTGTATCGAGATATCACTGACCACAAAGAACGGGAACAGAAACGGGAGATGACAATCGATTTCCTCCAAAGTCTCTAC
>JBDGRB010000244.1:0-4290 GCA_042218485.1 Halobacteriaceae archaeon
CAGACCAATTTCTTCAACTGCAGTAATAATGCGATCAGTATGCGTTCCGATCCCAGTATCGATGATCGCTGGGCTGTCTGCCATGATAATATATACGGCTCCATATTCGGCAGTATCATACATCCCTGTATCTACATAATAAATATCTGTACACGATTCTACGGCTTCTACATCACCTACAGCCATAATGATGGCTTTCGGCTAAAGATACTAAAAACGATATTTTTGGAACGATATGATTTTTTGTGCCCACACTTAAAGGAGAGTAAATGCTTTCGCGTGCGTATATCCGTGAACATACTGAGGAAGTTCGTGAAACGTTACAGGCTCGAGGCACCGATGATATCGATTTAGATCACATACTAGAGATGGATGAAGAGTGGCGGGAATTAAAATCGAAAGGCGATACTCTTCGGCACGAACGGAATGAGATCAGTGATAAAATCGGGGAACTCAAAGCTGAAGGAAAAGAGGAGGAAGCCCAAGAGGCTATCGACCGTTCTCAACAGCTAAAAGAACAGATTCAAGATATCGAAAGTAGAGCTGATACACTCGACGATGAGTTACATGAACGACTCCTCCGGGTCCCACAAACCCTCCATGAGAGTGTACCGGAGGGAGCGGATGAAGGGGATAATGTAGAACGCAGAAGGGAAGGCTTTGAAGACACACGACAGCTTCCCGCATCGATAACCCCACATTATGAACTCGGTGCGGAATTGGAAATCCTTGATGAAGAACGGGGAGCGAAAACGACAGGTTCCGGATTTTACTTTCTCAAAGGGGAAGGGGCACAACTTGAACATGCGTTGATTCAGTTCATGCTGGATCTTCACCGAGAGCAAGGATATTCTGATATTTTTCCACCAATTCCGGTAAATAGTAAATCGATGACTGGAACGGGTCAATTACCGAAATTCGATGAAGATGCATATAAGATCGAAGATGAAGATCTCTGGTTATGTCCGACAGCTGAAGTGCCCCTAACGAATATGTATGCAGATGATATTTTACTGGCTGACGAATTACCGATCAAACACCAGGCATATACCCCGAATTTCAGACGAGAAGCAGGTGAACATGGGACTGAAACACGGGGAATCGTTCGTGTCCACCAGTTTAATAAAGTGGAATTAGTGAATTTTGTGAAACCGGACAATAGCTACGATCGGTTGTTCGAATTACTCGAAGAAGCGGAAGAAACGCTTCGCCGTCTTGATTTACCATACCGTGTCTTAGAAATTTGTGCCGGTGATATCGGATTTAAAGCCGCCAAACAAATTGATTTAGAGGTATGGGCGCCCGCAGACGATATGCCCGATGGGCCAGCACAAGGAGGTCGATGGTTGGAAGTTTCCAGTGTTTCGAACTTCGAAGCATTTCAAGCCCGTCGAGCAGGGCTCCGATATCGACCGAAAAGACATGAATCGGCAGAATATATTCATACATTAAACGCATCTGGGACTGCACTCCCCCGAGTGATGGTTGCCATCTTGGAGTATTACCAAAACGACGATGGCACAGTCACGGTGCCAGAACCGCTACGGCCCTATATGGGTGGAAAAGAGACAATAACAGGTCAGGAACCAATCGGTGAAGAGGCAGTTGGTGCCGGTCGGAAAAAATAACGAGAAGCTTTTTGAACACCAACTCGTAGAGTAATCGTGGACTTACACGTTCGATATGAGGGCGATGACGATCCTGATAAATGCACGGCGAGGAAGCTTGATCGTTTCAATTTAGTCACCTTGCACCGATCACATGTTAATACTCCAAGAGGTATCATATTGAATCCACACGCCGATCAAGCCCTCTCACCAGCCGACTCGACAGATTCTCTGATAGCATTAGATTGTTCGTGGGAAACCGCCAAGCAATCGCAGTTTGATTTAGCAGGTAATCACAGAGCGTTACCGTATTTAGTTGCCGCGAATCCAGTTAATTTTGGGAAACCATACAAATTGACCACCGCAGAGGCCCTTGGCGCAGCACTCTATATTCTTGGGGAGCAGGAGCAGGCAAGGCAGATCCTCAGAAAATTCACATGGGGGGAAACGTTCCTTGAACTAAATCAAGAGCCACTCGATCGGTATGCCGCCTGTGAAAATTCAACAGAAGTAGTTGATATTCAATCCGAATACCTGGAACAGGAAAGCTAACTCTTTTACTCTTCAGTATATTTCGTTTATATATGACCGAAACCATCGAGGAGCGTCTCTTAGGCAAAAAGATCTGTATGCGATGTAACGCTCGCAATCCGGAACGTGCCGATCAATGTCGAAAATGTGGATATCATAATTTACGTCCCAAGGCACGAGAGTCCCGGAGTGCCTAATACTTCTGTTCGGTTTCCCATTCGGGTTTCAATATCGCGAATTGATGGAGATCAATAAAATCCCCGTCATGAAAAGCGGCTTCTTTTTCGATTGCCTCATGGCGATAGCCTAATTTTTCCCAGACACGTTTGGAAGATTCGTTTCCTGCTATCACATGAGCGACGATTCGGTGCCGGCGAAATTGGTTAAATCCGAGCTCAGTCATCACTCGTGATGCATCCGTACCATAACCTTTGCCCCAAAAATCCTCCGCTAGAAATAACCCAATTTCACTTGTGCCATCGATCGAATCAATGCCATGTAGCCCGATGGTGCCGATCGGCTGTGATTCCTTGCAAATAAGTAAATTGACATTCGAATCATCGCTACTTACGACCTCTTCAAAATAATCTTCTTCTTGCTTGAGATTCTTTGGGAGGGTGACCGAAAGGCCTTGTCTTACTGCCGGTGAATTAATTACATCTCGCAAAAATTCCATATCATTTCGCTCAATGGTTCGAAGTTCGACCGATTGTCCGGTTGCATACACAGCCCCTGGCATATACTCGCAAAACAATACCACAATGCAAAAATAATTTGATTTTCTATGCAAACAATTCAGAGGTCGCTATTGCTGGCCATATTTCGGGTTATATTTTTTCGCTCGGTCCAAGGCATTATTAATTATCGTATGCACATCGCCTTGATAGGGTTCTCCATGACCTGGATACATGTTTTTGACAGTCGAAGGTAATTTGGTACGGATCCGTTCGATGCTTTCAATTAAGGTTTCTCGTGACTGTGACGGTTTATCGGTTCGGCCAAAGCTACCCCGTTCGTATGCTTCATCACTATACACGACAATGTCGCCGCTAAATATTGTCTCATTACTATAAAAAACAAGATGATCATTTGCATGCCCAGGTGAATAAATAACCCTAAACGTATCAGATCCGATTGGAACAGTGTCTCCGTCCATAATCTCGCGAGTCCGGAGTGGGTGGTCATCATATGCATACACCTCGGGATCAAATGCTTCAACGACCGTATCTAATTGTTGGATATGATCGCTGTGCTGGTGAGTGATGAGAATATTATCCAGCATATCTGTATAGGAATGGATTTCTTCGACGATATTTTTGGTCGCACCAACATCGATTAGTGACGTTGTTTCGCCAGTAACCAGATAAGCATTACAGGTAAACACATCTGCATCTGCTGTGACGTTGTAAACAGTCATTATCCTAATATGATATGTCGAAATTTTTCATTGTGGCGGTTAATTTTAGTGGCCGGAATCTATATATTCAAATGCAATGGGATTCGGGAGTTACGACGAATCCGAACAAGAAAATCAGGAGATTGACACGGAAAATATCAATGAGGATGGTATTGAAGGGGAACAGGCAAATCATGAGGGATCTATCGAATTCGACTTTGCTGAAACATCGAATGAAGAATTAGTCGATAGATTACAAGATATCAAAGATTGAAATCAGGTACACGAGCGCTTGGAATTGCTGAATCCTATCATACAGATAAGAGTGCCTTTGCCGGGGTAATCAGCCGAGCTGATCGGGTTGTCGATGGCTTTTCGTTTTCGTATGCGACTGTTGGTGGGCTTGATAGTACCGATACAATTATTGAATTATATCGATCATTTGATCGCAAAGATATTCAATATATATTGATATCAGGAATCGCTCCTGCATGGTATAATATTGTGGATCTTCATCGGATCCACTCAGCAGTTGAGATTCCTGTGATTTCTATTAGTTTTGAAGAAAGTTCGGGATTAGCATCGGCGATCCGAGATGAATTCACTGGTGAAGCCCGCAACCGACGTCTTAAAATATATGACGCCCAACCCCAACGACAACAATTGTATATCAATGGCCATGACTTGTATTACCGCGTTGTTGGTGAGACTTCCGAACATCCAGAGACGGTTATTGAGGAATTTACGCCCGAAGGA
>JBDGRB010000251.1:0-4256 GCA_042218485.1 Halobacteriaceae archaeon
GATCAACTTCCTGGAGTTTTTCGATGTGATAATTAATATTTTGCAGTGAGGTGTCAGTTTGTTCTGCAAGATCGGATGCAGACCGTGGTTTCTCATACACGGCCGTCAGGATCTGCCGTGCAGTTGCAGACGAGAGCGCTTCAAAGATTGCATCACCTCTTGTGTCACTAATATCGATAACTGTCGCTGGTTGGTCTGGATCAGATTCGATATCCGATTGTGTCGGAAGCAGACGTTTCACGATATCCTAATTATGCCTATTCGGAGTACAGTTAAGGAAGTATCGAAGACTTAAGTCGCGATTGAACCGCTCCAAGCAATCTTTAAGTTTGATTTCAAAATCATAATTACAATGTTACGTCGCAATTATTTGGCCCTGATAGGTCCTCTTCTTGCTGTCGGCAGTACAGGATGTGTTTCAACGATTACAGCAAATAATGATTCTCCAAGGGAACCAACCCCGAAGGGAGACACACTGGTCACCTTCGAAGCGACAAATATCCTCTCTTTTTCACAGGATCATCCTGGTAGGGTTCGACTAACGATCACAAATACAAGTGATCATCAACTCAAGCTCATTGGTGGTCCAACACCGCCATTTTCAACATATGCTTCCACTGATGAAGCCCTCTATGTGATTCCAAAGGAAGCAAATGAAAATAATGTTGGATCGGTCAATACTTCCCGAGATCTTGTCCCGAACCATCCTATTGATGGCTGTTGGCAACTTGCCGATGAACCCTTCATCAATGCAATCGCCCAAATGCATACGCTGGATCCATCAGAACAGGTAACTCGACAGTATTCGATATTAGGTGCTCCGAATACCGCCTGTCTGTCTGCAGGTACATATCAGTTTACGAATACCCTATCGACACAAATCCCAGATAAGTCAATAACAGCAACGAGCAAACACTGGGAAATTACTCTTATGTTAGAAGTGACTATTAATAAGCAGACTGAGATAAGAGACATTTCAACGAGCACGGCGGTAAAAAGGTCAAATTAGTCATAACCTATCTTTCTGCAAGGAGAGAATCCAGCCGTCTACGGCGGGGAGGATGTCACTTGCTCCCAGGTATATTCATAGAAATTTCTCTCTCCTTCACGTGATTTGATATCTCTTCTTCGTTGAAGATGAATTTCTATAACAATCTAATATAATCACATCTTTAGGGATGGTTCCCATTCGTATATGTATGGTCGAAGATATATCGGTTGCGAGATTGATGACGACATCCCTTGAGACGGTGAGCCCCGATACACTTGTCGAAGATGCCGCCCATCAAATGCTTGAACAGAATATTGGCTCGTTGATGGTCGTTGATGAAGAAAATCATCTCGAAGGAATATTGACAACGACAGACTTCGTTCGCATTGTCGCCGAACGCAAGCCTAAAGATGATACACCGGTAGCGGAATATATGACGACCGATGTCATCACGGCAATGGCCCAAGATAACATCGAAGATGTCGCCAACATAATGGTTGAGAATGGCATCCACCATATGCCAGTTGTTGATAAAGAAGAAGGTGTCATCGGCATTATCACGACGACTGACTTGACGGGCTATGTCTCAACGGGACAGACACAACATCCGAAATCAGTCAACGAATAAAAATTTCTGGAAAAACCAGCAAAATCCCCCGCCAAGCATAGCACTCAAATCAATCATATAACCAATATTATAATACTTATACATATCCCTCCATGAGTATACGGCATCGGATCGATGAGTGGTTTAAGGGTCCCGATGAGCTTGATCTCACCACGGGTGCTATCGGGAAACCCCTGTTCTTTCTGTCGCTTCCGATCGTCATTACAAACCTCTTACAGACAGCCTATAATTTAGCTGATACATTTTGGCTCGGCCAGTACAGTACGAATGCACTCGCAGCCATTACCTTTGCCTTTCCACTGGTCTTCTTAATGTTTTCACTTGGCATGGGCGTGACCGTCGCTGGGTCTGTCCTTGTGGCCCAACATATCGGGGCTGATGAAGAACAACAAGCTATGTATGCAGCCTCACAAACTGTCTCCTTTGCGATCGTCGTGGCAACCCTGCTTGGCATTGTCGGTTATATGGTCGTTGATGAAATATTGTTGATCTTCGGGGCAGAACCGGATGTCCTTCAATTAGCCGTTGCTTATCTCCAGATTATTGCACTTGGATTGCCGTTTATGTTTGGCTTTTTCGTGTTTATCTCGCTTATGCGGGGATATGGGAACACGGTTACCCCAATGTTTGTCATGTTATTTACGGTCGTTGTGAATATCTTGCTGGATCCGTTTCTCATCTTTGGCTGGACGATTTTCCCAGAATTGGGGGTTGTCGGTGCAGCTGTTGCAACAGTATTTGCACGAGGGATGGCATTCATTGTCGGTTTAGTGATATTATTTCGAGGCCATCGTGGGGTTGAGATTTCGATCAGTGATATGGAGCCTGATATCGATTATGCACGTAAAATCATCGATATTGGCCTGCCCGCATCAATCGAGATGACCGGTCGATCAGTGTCGGTAAATCTCATGCTTATTATCGTCGGGTTGTTTTCAACACCCGTCGTTGCTGGGTATGGCATTGGTATTCGTATGTTTTCCGTTATTTTTCTACCCGCGATCGCCGTCGCCAGAGGTGTTGAAACAATGACTGGTCAAAATATCGGTGCCAACAAACCTGACCGCGCAGCTGAGGCCGCTCGATTAGCTGCCATCGGTATGTTCGGTATTTTAACACTTGTTGGGGCACTTGTATGGATCCGTCCTGACCCGATTGCCAATTTATTTACTGATAATCCCGAAGTCATCTTGGTCGCACGGAATTTCCTTCGCTGGGTGGCACCCACATTTGGATTTATTGGCGTTATGCGGGCATATACAGGGAGCTTTCGTGGCGCCGGTAAAACTCTTACCTCAGCAGTAATCTCCATTACAATGCTTGGTGTTATTCGACTGCCAGTCGCGTGGTTTACTATTGGCCCACTCGGATCCAATGGGATTTGGCTTTCCTTTGCGGTATCAAATGTCATCGGTGCCATCTTAGCGTATGGCTGGTATCAACGTGGCACCTGGCGAGAAGCCGATGTAACAGGTGAACCGGGTGTCGAATCAATCGAGGGCGCTGATGTGGGTTCACCTGAGACGGATGACTGAGTTATTCGATATCGATTTCCGTATAGGTCGTGTCACGATCAATCGTCTGGGGATCCTCGGACATTAAATCCTCAAGCACGAGTTCGAGATTGCGTTTATTGGCTTTCCAGGCCGCATCAAAGATATCACCGACGTAGGGGATTGATCCACCAACGGAATCGATTGTGACGTTGGCGATCATTTTCAACAATGTCATATAGGAAACGCCAAGTCGAGCTGCCTCAGCGACAATATATAAGGACAGGCCACCACTGATGACATCACCCACAACGGGGATCGTCCCAACGATCGGGTCAAAACCAATCGAATAGTCCGTGCCAGGGATATGAATGCTCTCATCCAAGATATGGGCAACGACTCGCATTCGTTTGACCGCCGCAGGGTCAACTGAATCCGGGAGATTTTCGATAGCTTGATCAAATTCGGAGTGGATATCAGGTGTATTCGACTCCGTCATATTCCTAGATAGATTGTCGACACGGATAACTATGGTGACGGCAGGTCGAAGTGAGGATTGCCGACCTAAATCGGTATGCCTCGTTATTCCCGTGATCGCGCTTATTAACAAATCAAAACCAAATACAGATATCCAAGAAAAAGTCCATGATGTTCGTTTGGAGTGAGAGATTACGTAGGTTACTCAAACTCGACGTTTCGAATCTCAAATCTGGCACCGCCGTCGTCACTCTCCGTAACTGTCAGATTCCATCCATGCGCTTCGACAATTTCTTTGACAATGGCAAGGCCAAATCCTGTCCCTTCCTCACTTGTTGAGTAACCATATTCGAAGATATCGTCTCGTTGGTCTTCTGGAATTCCTGGCCCATTATCGGCGACATAGAAGCCAGTACCGTCCGATAATGTACCGATTGTAATTGTTACATCGTCACCGCCATGCCGAATCGCATTACTAAAGAGATTTTCAAGGATATGTGGTAATCGATCTTCGTCCGCTTTGATGGTGGCATTTGTTTTGACTTCGAGTGTTGCATCTTTTGTTTCGACATTGCGCCAACATGAGTCAATCACATCTTCGAAATCAACGGTCCCGATTTCCTGCACCCGTTTCCCTTCTCTGGCAAGTGTCAGAATATCTTCGATC
>JBDGRB010000109.1:0-4203 GCA_042218485.1 Halobacteriaceae archaeon
ATAATTGACGCGGAAAGTGTATCATATCGGACGATAATTCAATTTTGGAGTCGGTCAATAAGACTTTTGAACCGATTGACAGAATCATTCGTTAACAATGTCACCAGTCGGTCAAACCGTTCGTACGTTGATTTCAGTGACTGAATAGTTTGTAATGTTGATATGGCCTGTTCATTATCTTTACTTTCAAGTCGGTTTTCAGCAGAAGTAAGCGCTTGGGTCATGATGTCAATTTCTCGTTGCACTTGGTGTTGCAAAACTTGTTGAGTAATATGCCAGAAATCGGTCTGGGCTTCATAATATGCTTTTTTCCCTTCGCCAGGGATGGACCGTCGTTGCACCAAATAGAGAGTTTCCATCTGTTGCATAGCGTCACTAACAGTCGATTTGGCATATCCAGATCGAGAAACAAGCCCATCCAATGAGAGCGGGTTTTCAGCAAACAATAATATTCCGTAAAGACGACCATAACTGCGCTTCAGACCATACAGTTCTGCACTTCGCTCCATGGCTTCAATGACTTCTTCTTGGGCTTCATCCACGGCATTGTCATCAGAAGCAGTATTAGTGCGAGGTTTATTCATAATATTCGGTATTTTCCGAAAATACTAAAATATTATATTTCAAATCCATGTTGTATGATTAATGACTCGGCTAGCCCTTCTGCTACCGATACCCACGAAATGGAAGCAACTATCGTACTCCAGGGAACAGGGTTGAAGAAAACATATGGATCTCGCTTGCCCTTTGGTCGTTCAGTCGAAGTATTAACCGGTGCAAATATAACAATTCATGCAGGAGAAATCGTCGGGATTGTAGGTGAGAACGGGTCGGGAAAATCGACACTCATGAAAATATTAGTTGGGGCACTCGAGCCCGATACTGGATCCGTCGAAACGTCTGGACAAGTGGGGTGGTGTCCCCAAGAAGAATTACTTTATGATAGGCTTACCGTCCGTGAAACCTTCCGGCTTTTTGGTGAAGGATATGGGATGTCGAAATCAGATATTCAATCTGCAATTTCCCGCTTTGCATCAATACTTGATTTTGAGGAATATCTCGATTATCGAATTGATCATCTATCGGGGGGCAACAGACAAAAAGTAAACTTATCAATCGCGTTAATGCATGATCCCGATATTCTACTGCTCGACGAACCATACACAGGCTTCGACTGGGAAACATATCTTGCATTTTGGGATTTGACGACCGAACTAACGGATCAAGGAACTGCTGTCGCAATCATATCGCATCTAATTAACGAACGGGAACGATTTGATCGAATTTTCGAACTTGAAGATGGGACATTAGCTGACGTTACAAAGGAGGGGCCAAGCCAATCCGGAACCGAGGGTGTCCGATGATGCATATTTCGCGGATCCCACAGCAAATTCAAATTGGGCTAGGCTCGGCCATTCGTGAGTTTGTTCGGGAACCCGTCAATTTGGGCTTGCTAATAGCACTGCCTCCTATAGTCATCATCAGTTATGGTTCGATGATGGCTGCATTTCCGAAACTTCCCTTTATGACCACATCACCGCAAACGCTTGGAACAATTAACGGAACAATGTATGTCGCAGCGTTTTTACCTGGTGTTATTGGTTTATTTCAAGTTATAAGTGCACTCCGTGCCGATGAACGACTGGCTATTGTCGGTTTTCCTCGGTCAATAATGTTTGTTTCGCGGATGCTGACTGTGTTTGTTGCCAGTTTACTCACCGCAAGCATTGCGATGGTCGTCCTCAATACACAAACAACGGTCGCTCGACCATTAGCGGGACTTGGTATATTACTCTTGGTAGGCAATCTGTATGGTCTCATTGGAATGATTGTTGGAAGTATCCTTCCTCGTGAACTTGAAGGATCATTGGTTCTCATTTTCGTCGCCGATATCGATGAAGCACTTGCAAGTGGAATCGTAAGAACGGATGTAGCATTTACCAAATTATTTCCATTGCATTATCCACATGATCTCTTCAAGGCAGTCGTGAGCGGATCTGGTATTGAAATTAGTACTGCCATTATGGCGGGGAGTTATTGGATTGTTCTTGTCTTTGTAACCCTAATTGTCTATACGTTCGTGACTGGCCAACGGGAGATGCTATAACATGACAAAGGTACGAACAATATTGGAAATGGGACTTCGTGAATATGCTCGGACGCCAGTTTTGATAGCGTTGCTATTATTGTTGCCAGCCTATATTATCGTCGTCTTTTCGTGGGCAGTACCATCACAACCCATTTCGATTGAAGTACCTGGAAACCAAGCAATACGATTTGAAACGACAGCAGTCATTGCCGTCATGATGACGCCAGTCATAGCCGCGTTAATTGGTGGGATTGCAGGGCTATTTTTAATGCAATCAGCCCGAGAGGTTGATACTCGGCTCTTAACGATCGGCGTAAGCGTCCATGAAATTATCGTGGCACGAACTGGTGTACTAATTCTTGCTGCAACCATCGCAAGCATCGTTTCGATAGTTGTTATGTTATTCACGTACATACCGAAACACATCGTCGCATTTTTCGTTGCCACAATACTTATCGGGATTATGTACGGTGGAATTGGGGCATTTATCGGTCTATTTGTCAGTCGGTTAGCAGGTGTCTATATTATTATGTTCGCACCACTCATGGATCTGTTTTTAGCTCAAAGTCCGTTCGCCGAACAAACACCAACTATTGGAGTATATCTCCCTGGCTATTATCCAATGCAGTTGGCATTTGATGCAGCCTTTAGTCCAGATATCGCAATCGAAAATCTGATTGGCAGTATTGGCTATCTTCTTGTGATTGGCGTATTTGTTGGAGCTTCGTTTTATCGCCGGTTACGGGTGAATCAAACGTAAACTACTTCACCCTGCTCCCCTCCGCCTTAGACTGTTTGCTCATTGCGGGCGGGGCTTCTCATAAAACTGCGAAGACTTTGTATTTGGGCCTATCACGATGGTGGTAAAATGACGGCCCGTCCTTCGATATCTCGTTCTTCAAGACGTTCTGCAACGGTATTGATTTCATCGAATTTGAATTTCGTCGTTCGAAGGGAAACATCTCCTTGTTCAACTAATGCCATCAATTCTTGGAGTTCAGTATATTGACCAACAAGTGTCCCGACATACGAAAATTCTTCATTCACAAGGCCTTGCGAAGGGGTATTGATATCACCACCATATCCAATAATATGATGATCACCACCAGATGCGATTATATCCGGGGAATATGCGGTAGTGTCATCAGCACCAACGAAATCAAGTATTTGGGATGCTCCCGTTCCGTTCGTGATTCCAGAAACTTCATCGATGACATCCTCGCTACGGGAATTAAGGGTATAATCAGCCCCTAACTCATCTGCTAATGCAAGGGCTTCTGCTTTGATATCAATGGCAATAATCTCGGCTGCCGTCATTGCATCAAGTGTTTGCAATCCAATATGCCCTAACCCGCCAATTCCAATAATAACGGCATAGTCTCCTGGATCCAAGTCCTTCGCTGCCTTTTTCGAGGCATGATACGCAGTGATACCAGCATCGGCATGGGGTGCAATTTCCACCGGATCAATGTTTGCTGAAAGTGGAATTACTGCCCGTTCGTTCGTACGGAGAAATTCTGCAAACCCACCGTCTGTATTCAGTCCAGGAAACTGTAAATTCTCACAATACATATCCTCCCCCTTTCGACATGATCTGCAGGTACCACATGTCATTACAGGATGGCAAATCACTTCATCGCCAACATCAACGATTGACACTTCACTGCCGGTTTCTGCCACAACACCTGCATTTTCATGGCCGAGTGTCATTGGCAGGTCTTGGTCGACATAATCTGTCCACATACCCTCAATAATATGATTATCCGTCTGGCACCAACCTGCCCCTTTAACGTCTATCACTACATGATCAGATTGTGTTGCTTCTGGCCGTTCGACCTCATCAAGTTCCAGCCCTTGGCTCATTTCTGTGGTATAGTCGTGGAGCCTGGCAGCAAGCATATACTGAGATATTGGTCCTATATAGCAAAAAGATATTTGGGCCCGTTTTTACAGTTATTTAAGGCGAAAGCCCACGGCAAAAGCTTGCGAGGAGGTCAACAGAGTGCACATATTCGCAAGCCTATTGTGCAACGATAATTACATGCTGTAGGGCTGGCAAAGCCGCATGTGCACTTTGAATTTGTTTGAGAATCATTTCTGTATTGAGATCATAT
>JBDGRB010000043.1:0-4163 GCA_042218485.1 Halobacteriaceae archaeon
CCACTATGTTGAATTTATGGGATATTTGGTGGTTTCAGGGAGCAAGTACCTATGTATTATATCGAGGGCTTGGATTAATTCTCATTTTTGCTATTGCTATCCTCACAGTTATCGCAATGAATACCACTGAGATTTCAACGATTGATCGAGGCGACGTATCTATCCAAACTATCGGGATATTTTTATTGGTTATTCCAATTATCTCGATGAGTCTTGTAGCAATACCAATTAATTTAACGACGGTTGCCGATACACATTATGACAACTCGATTGATGTAGCTGGCTACACAATCACATATCAAGAGGGAGTTCCCAATCAGAATGTACCAGCATTCAATATTTCCTTGTTGGGCTCGACAACAGCAGTCAAAGCGAGTGGGGTAATTGTTGTCAACGAACAACGCGGGATTTGGACTGAGAAGATCTCGACTGGCAAACTGGCCTTTTATGGTCAACAAGCTATTGCCGTCGGTGGAATCGGATGGCGAAAAATTATTATTGCCCAGCGGCTTGGCTGGGTTCCAGTCGGCGGATCACCTGTTTATCATGTGTGGTTAAAACCGCCGGGATCCGACTGGCAACATGTCTTTGCCTCAGAGAGTAGTACTGCCTCACCGATTATCGATGGGAAAAACATCTCGATTGTTGCTGCAAATCAAACGTTCTATATTCAGGTCACACAATCAAATACGACCATCGGTAGAGCAGTTATTCCCAAAACTAATCAATCGGTCACGGTTGGAGGGATTACCTTTATTCATAAAGCTGATTCCCTCATCGCTCGTGCGGGACAAACCAGACTAATTATCGCCACGGAAGAATCATATCACTGATCCCACTCCGTTCGGATTATCAGTACTTGAATCGTTTGTGTCTCCGCTTGATGAAATTCATACTGGTAGGGAAGGGTCATTTCCCCTTGATACATATGGGTTATTACGCCTGCGTGATCTTCGACAAACGATTCTAAAAATTGCTGACTCCCACTGTTATGAATTGAATAAGAGACATCTGCTATCGATGCTGCCTGGGTCAGAAAAACTTTATCGGCATGTTCCTGCCCTGATTGTGCTCCAAATGGTGGATTCATGACAACCGTTGATGATGTCAATTGTAGCGGGATCTGTTCAATATTAGCTTGGACCCATTCGATATTAGTTGGTGGATTGAGAAGGCTTTCATTATTTTGGGCTTGTTGTAATGCTTCAAAATCGATATCAAGTCCGACAATACAATCTGGATTTTGGAATGCGATTCCTATCGCCAGGATCCCTGTCCCTGTACCGAGATCAATAACCCGCCGTGAATCAATATCATCATTGAGAGTGGCAAGATGGATGACCCTAGCTGCTAGCCAAGGAGAGGTCTGATATTGCTCTAATGATAAAGCTGGATCCGAAAACCCGGATACTTCTTCTAATTTAATTGCTAACTCGCGCTCGCCCATGCATCTATCTTGTCAGAGATACAAAAAGAAGTTATCAACCAAGAGCCGACCAGAGGTCATCTCCTAAGAGGTCTCAATCGTGTTGTATATGAAGGGAAATCCCTTCCCGTTGCGCTCGTTCTTTACAGGCTTGAAGTGCAGGTTTGACTTTGTCCGTATTTTCAATATGTGTAATTGAAACCGTTACGCGATTCACGCCCAGATACTTCCCTGCTTGAATGAAATCACGGATCCGATCCGCCGTTTCCTGGGTTTTAAGCGAACAATCTTCGGAAAATGAAACTTCACACTCTAATGATACAGGCACACAATTTTGCTCTTCCAGTTCTGCTCTGACCGATTCAAGATCGGATTTGGAAATTGAAGGAAGGGTACTCCCGTCGATACACACTGGGGTTTCGTTGGTTGGTTGGTAAGCCGAGGAATCGACAGTACTCATTATACTAAACTATTCATATTATGAATATAAAAGAATTTCTAAATGCATGGTGGTAATAATATTGACGAACTTACCATCCAAACTTCTCTGGACTGATTATACTATTCACACATCTGACGACGATATCTGGAGTGAGAAATTTATCTTTGGAAGTAAAAATGATTCAAACGGATTTGCATCTCCTACAATTTATCACCGCTACCAAGTACCATGAAAGATATCAAATGAGAGTTCTTCAAGGGGTTTTTCTCCAACTGCGATTTTATATTCACCAGGAGTTAACATCGGTTTATCAAATTGCGGACCATCATCGGTCGTAATCCTTGGACAGCCGGTATTGACATATGCGTCGAAATCGAAATTTTGTAACCGGTCGGGGGTAATTTCATCCATTGTTACTAAGTAAGCGTTCTCATTATTTTCGACAATAGATTCCGCACGATCCCACCGGCGCTGGCCAATCTTTGTACAGAAAATAATTCCCCATGATTCAGCGCCCATAGCTTTATGAACGGCGGCATACCGTTGCCGCATGAACTGCTCGGAGTCTGCAATCGACACTTCATTGTTAACTGGATCGGCGATGACGACCGTTTTATCGGGATGTTCCATAGCAAGGCCCAAGGGGTGGAATTTTCCACCGCCAACATAGAGGACCTGATCTGCGTCAATGTCAGCACTGGCATAATTGCACCCAAGAACCTGACCTTCGTGAGTTAATCGTTCATCTCCTCGACGCGTATGAATTGTAAATCCCTGATCCTGTAGCCACTCTTTCATTTCTTCAAACTTATTCATGTGTTGGGCCGTTGTTACTAAGCCCACTTCTTCCCCATCCAACTCGTCTAGGGCTTCTTGTATAATCGGAACAACGTCTACATTTGAGAATAGTGGAACATAGATAATATTATCAGATTCTTTCATCGGACTGTGACCGAAATGCACAAAGACGTCAGTGCGTTTCATGAGGTCGGTATCAAGATCACAGGCACCGTAACAAGGTTGTCCTGAAATGAGGACACGAGTGCCATCAGGTAGTTTTGCACGTAAATCGTCTGCTACCTTCGGTCCTCGTCGTTTGAGTCCTTCTGGAAACTGTAAACCAATTGAATCAGCCTCTTTCTCGTTGGCTTTATTTATAATTCGATCAATCTCATAGTCCCACTTTCTGTCATGTTTTAACGCCATTCCAGTGTTCCGAAGATCTCCATCGGAACGTGACATCTTTTCCATTATTAGTCAATATTCGTTCAGTAAGTATAATGTCCGTGCTTTGGGGTTATCCTGTATTAGGATACTCCGTGGATGGTTGGTTAAATCATTTTATCAGCCCTTTTAATAGGAGTGAACTACTCTACCTACTCGAACAACTCCACCACGTTCCGATCGCTAGTTAAAGATTGGACTTGGCACCCACACCGCCAACGCTAAAGGGATAGCGGATAAAATTTGTTTGTATGAGTGTTGACCAAGACCTCCAAACTGTTGATGAAACTGATATCGAACGGCTTGCGACACAACTTGGGAACGCAATAACCGAATTACCGGAATATCAAACATTCGTTGCTGCCAAAGAAAAAGTGCAATCAACTGATGAATTACAACAACAAATTCAAGAATTTGAGGAAGAGCGACGTGAGTTTATGCTCGCAAAACAGACGGGTGAGGCAACACAAGAAGATGCAGCCAAACTCCAACGGATGCAACAGGAATTAAATAATCATCCAATTATGGTCGAATACCTCGACGCAAAAGAAGAACTTCAAGACGAGTTAGAACCAATCAATGAGATGATTTCTGATCCGTTAGAAATTGATTTTGGTGGGGAAGCTGGCGGATGCTGTCACGATTGAGGTTTGTAGAGTGTCATAGTAGCATGGGACAAGATCAAAACGCGATATATTAGCCACCGAATTTTCAGATTCGGTTTGTGTGCTCAACAATCGAAGACCAGAGATGAATACATAATCAACTTTGTTCTCCTCAGTTTATCAATGTCCAGTGACCAACGTGCCCGCAAGATTCACCCCTAATTAGGGGGGGTTCTATGGTAAATTGGTCACCTTGTGTGTCAAAGGAATAACAATATAATTATAATTACCCGTTAAATTTTATAAAATTACGATAATTATTTTATTTCAATAATTATTTCGATATATAAATAGAATATTATTAAATATTTCCATTTATACCGTATCTTTATAAGCTTGTCAATCAATATATCAATCATGGGAGTCAAGGTAACACTCCTTCCATGGGAGTGATCATAATGAGTGC
>JBDGRB010000190.1:0-4159 GCA_042218485.1 Halobacteriaceae archaeon
AACCCGGCACAGTCCCAGACGAAGTCATCGAAGAGATCGCAGAACAAGTCGCCTCGAACAGCGGAGACTGCCGGGAAGCATTAGAGAAACTGTTGCGAGTAGGAAGGCGGGTGGATCAGGAGGGAATGAATCAAGTGAAGTTAGAGAGTTTTTGATTTCTAACAAAAGGTGAGTTAGAAGTCTTTGAATGCATTTTCGCGTTGTTCTACATCGTCAAGCAAGTAATCCTCAGCTTCTTCGGCAAAGACGGTAGCGGAAGAGGGCAGTGAGCTGTCTTGTTGCCAGCGTCTCACCATCTCCAGTTCGTCTTCTTTCATATCTACGCCCATACTTGTTGTCAGCGGATCTGAGGAGAGTGCGGTGAGTATTTCGTTTTTAACCGATTCAGTACTGTTTATGTCGTCCACTTCTTCCGTGATGATTGTGAAGTAGATCTCTTCGATATCTTCTGTGACCGGGTATTGTCTAATGTACCAGATGATATGCATCAACTCGTTTTCGGAACAGTCGGGAATTTCTTGGAGGAGACGCTCAGCGAGGTCTGCTGTGGGGAAGCAACGGGTTAGGGCGGAGAATCCTATCGGGTTGTAATAGTCGCGTCAAGGATGCGACTGGCGACTTCATCTGCGGCATCACTGTACCCATCGGCCTGTGTCACCTTGAAATCACGGTGAGCAATTGAATTCCAAATGTCCCGGTTAATCCCCTCCACAAGCATATTGAACCGTCCGTACTTTTTGCTCCCCCACTTATGAAGCAGATCATTCAAACCCATTTCTTTCAGTGCGTCGTAGTTCTCCTCCTGGTCACTAACAATCTGTGAACTGCCTCGGGGTCACGCCCCACGGCACTCGGCCTGCTTTCTCTGTGAATTAGTGGAAGTTATTACGGCAACTTCTGACCAATTAAGCACGTTAGAATCCTTTATTATCACTTAGATTGGTGTCGGTTAAGAGGACTTTGCCCGTAATTTTATCAATTATAACAACCGCACGCAAATCGCCAGATCCTGATTCTCGAATAATGACAGCATAACATCCATGATATCGACATTGATCCGTTGCTCCGCTATTAGTAACTGAACTCGTTACTGTCTTATCAGCAAACGCCTGTAGTGTCACAGATTCATTTGAGACGTTAGCGTGATTGAGGGCAATCTCGGCTGCCTTCTGTTGACTGACTTGGGCGGGCGGTATCTTTGGCGTGGCATGCTGGTCGATATCCCATACCGATCCACTCTCAATGTCAACATGAACGTCAAGATGTCCCCACCAATAATTGATGCTTACAATTATACACCGACTGTTTGAGCATCTGTGATGCTTTGTATTCGCTACCCACCAGGCATTAATTACCGTATAATTGGATCCGATAATAGAGGAGACTGTCTCATTTGTTATTGCGATCGATATTGCCTTTTGGATGGTTGCGTTCGTCGAAGAATATTCGTGGTGGAAATAATGATGGGATCCGTTCGTAGTGCTTGGTTTTCCCGATTTCGTGGTTAATATTTGGGTGTCCGTGACTGTCGGAGATGGAGATCGTCCTTGACTGCCGCCACCGATACAACCTGCCAAAAGAACGACTGTAATGAGAGCCAGGGCAACAAATGAAGGTGATTCATGATTCGGGGGAACCATACTTGATATTCACTACGGAAAGAACGGATAAATACCCACTTTAAGCCTAGAAAACCATTTAACTGCTTGCAAGTAGTCTTTTGGCTACATCGAAGCCTAGATCGTAAATAGGAATTATTGATCGATTGTTGATTCTCATTCGCAGCTAAAGCAGCCTTTGGGGATATCATACCATATCCGGTCGCAATATCGATTCCAGGGGAACCAATATCGAAAGCCGTGTTTTGCAAAATACGTTCAATCTTTTCGGGTGATGCGGTCGGTTGCTGTTTGTGTAACAACGCTACAACACCGCCAGTAAACCCGACAGCCACTGATGTACCCGAAAACTGTACTCCTGAGGATGGTGAGACGATTCCAGGAGCGATAATATCGACGCCACGCCGACCATCATTTGTGGGCCCTTGAGAGGATAGTCCCATAACAGTCGCCGTCTTTCCCCACCCTCTAGCAGCCCCGACCGCAATTACGCCGTGGGCATTCGCGGTTGCTGGAGCGAGGATACTTCCAGAAACAACAGGCTCTTTAAATCTAACAGAAGGAGATATAAGTTCGATTATGTGTGGAGTATTGACAGGGCCTCGAATACGAAGATAGTATTTGCCCTTACCGATAGTTGCTGTTAGGAGTTCATTCGTCTTTACGTTGTCATCAGGATATGGATGCGAGACGGCGATTTGTCGAGAGTGATTCCCGAGATCTCGATACAACACCAGATCCACATCAGCCTTTAATGTCCCGTTCGAATTAGTTTGATTCCACCAGATCCAAATTTGGACTTGCTGCTTGGTGTCCCGATTGGAGAGATATAAACGAGTTTCTGATGACTGTGAATTGATTCTTGTTAATCGCGTCCCATTATAGATGCCTTCCCAGTGACGTTGTGCAATATTTCCACTTGGTGCCACTACAGTGATACCATGCCGGACAGCTTTTCCTAACACCTGTGAGACAGGGGCCGTCCCATCGTTTGGCTTTCCATAAAAGGCAACAGGCACCACCAATACATCTACTTCCTTTTGGATAGCCCATTTGACCGCTCTGATAAAACTAGTAGACTCATTGAAATTTGCCAAATATAAATTTGTTTCTGGGGCAATTGCCGTAATAATCTTTGCGATGACGGTTCCATGTGCGTTTCGACCATTATTAGTAATCCCATGACCGGGCCAGAATGATTGTGTTTCCACGATATTATCGTCAATACAGGGAGAATTAATTGCAAAGCCATTGGGATCAATAATTCCAACTGATATATTTACACTACTTCCGCTAATAGACGTTCGTTGTCGTAACGCTTTCACTCTCGTAGCAAATTCAGGTTGGAATTTGTCTGATACTGAACACTCTGGTGATATTATGGGATTTCGGATAGCAGGGAAATTTCGGGAGAGAATTGGCATCACAAACGGTGCGATAGTTGCAAACACTAATATTAAAATAACACCGATGATGATTGCCCTATCGCGTTCTACCATGCGTAATATCGTATACCTGCCGCCTATATCGCCAGATAATTACCGCCATGAGAATGAAAGTTCCCCCAGTAAAAAACAGTAGACCTGGGGGAATCGGCGTGAAGCTAAGACCTTCAAGTTGACCTGCCGGTGCTGTTTTACGGATAATGTCGATTCGTTGCTCAGGAATAAGGATATCAGTTACGAACCATTGCACGATGATACTTGTGGCTGCGAGGAGGGCAATTGCACCGAGTAGTTGACCAAGCAGTTTACGGACCCTTGATCGCTCTTCTTCAGTTCCAACAAACACGACGGGATTGTCAGCGGGAGCATAGATTTTCATTTCATTTCCCTTTTCCGAATATTTTGTCCCAACAACCTCGATAAGATCGGCTTCTTGGAGATTGTCGAGATGATACTGGATTGTGGGGAGTGATAAATCATTTTGTTCCGCAAGTTGGGATGGGGTTTGAGGTTCGTTATGAAGATAACTCAAGATTTCACGGGCAGTTTGTGATGACATTGCATCCAGTACTTCATTGGCAGCCTCGCTATCGACATGAACAACGGTTGGTTCACTGGATCCAGTTTGAATTGTGGTCGTACGGAGACGGTCAAGCATATATGACAGTTGGACTATTTCTCAATGGAGCGTTTTCTGGGTTCGCAGCAAGTGAATTTCTGGGATCAGCGTCGATACTGACCCACTAAGTATTTTTGAGTACCATATAAAGAACCTTGGTGAAGGTTAAACTGCGTTCTAGCTTTCTGCTATCTAAATTTTATCTTCCTCAAAATCAATAAAATCTATTTGCTTCTGCGAATATAGATTGCCAACAAACGACTAATAGTCCATGGATATTACGGTTCTGGGATCCGGCGGCAATACACCGATTCCGATGCCAACGTGTGATTGTCGTGTCTGTGAAGAGGCGAGAGAGAAAGGAGAACCCTACGCTCGGCGAGGCAATTCGCTATTTATTCACGACGAGAATATTTTGATCGACGTGCCCGAACTCGTCTGGTATTCGCTCAACAGAGAAGAGATTGATCAGGTTG
>JBDGRB010000286.1:0-4155 GCA_042218485.1 Halobacteriaceae archaeon
ACATTCCGTTACCAACAGGGAAGGACCATATTGAATATGAGGCCGAACTGGCGGTTGTCATTGGGAAACAAGCTCGAAATGTTTCCCCCGAAAATGCATCTGAGTATATTGCGGGATATACCTGCCTAAATGATATATCCAATCGAGATGACCAACAAAAAGAACAAAACTGGGTCCGGGGAAAGTCATTCGACAGCGCTGCTCCGATGGGGCCAGTCCTGATTCCACCCGAAGAACTTCCGACGGATGCTACGATTCAATGCCGTATTAATGGTGACGTTCGGCAAGATTCGACTATCGATAAGTTGATCTTTTCGGTTCCAGACCTTATCGAAGAAATAACAGCGTATCTCACACTCGAAGCCGGCGATGTGATTGCAACGGGAACACCGGAAGGTGTTGGCCGTCTTGAGGATGGTGATGTAATAGAAACTGAAATTGAGGGGATTGGAACACTGAGAAATACTGCTACGCGATAGTATGTTTGCTTTTTCTCTCACCCGAAGAGTCGATAGTTAAGTTGTGATCGAAGCATTGCTATGCCAGTTTTGAGATATGAAGGTCGAGTAATCCGGTTATGTTCTTCGTCAGTTAGTTGAAAATCAAAGACTTCAATATTTTCTTTGAGATGTGAACGCAAGGTGGACATCGGAATGGTTACCACATTTTCATGTTGGATGACCCACCGGATCGTAACCTGTGCACTCGATTTGTTATACTTCTCTCCGATCTCCGCTAAGAGCGTATCATCAACGGCATATCCATTCGCAAGCGGACTGTATGCAGTGAGTAAAATTGATTCCGTTTGACAGTACCGGAGTAAATCTCGTTGAGGCCACCACGGATGAAACAACACCTGATTTGTAAATATCGGTACATCTGATATATTTTGAGCACGTTTGAGTCGGTCTTTTCCAAAATTACTAACACCAATATATCGTGTCCAATCCCTATCATGCACTTCATTAAGTCCCTTCATTACAGTTTCAAGATTTGCCAGCGGATGTGGCCAGTGGATTAGCAGAAGATCGACATAATTAGTCTGAAGGCGTTCAAGGCTAGCCTCAACTGACGTCACGATATCTGAAACGGATCGGTTGCCTGGATAGACCTTAGTCGTGAGAAAAATCTCGTCTCGATCGATATTGGCATCTTGAATAGCTTTCCCAACACCCTGTTCGTTGTGATACGCCTGCGCAGTATCGATATGTCGATATCCTAATTCCACGGCCGTCGAAACAGCCTCGTATGCAGTTTGCTTATCCATTTGCCAGGTTCCCAGACCTACCGGTGGAATTTCTGCATCCTTGTGCTGTATAACTTCCATTCATCCAAATTTTGGCTTCTAACTGTATACTTTTATTGGAAAATCGACTTGACAACCAATCAGATATCGGTCGTTATTTGGAGGTTATTATGATCGATTAATCTGTCAATAGGATTATTTTTATTAGGATTTCTTCTGAACACCTGAGATATGGAGATAACTCGGCGACAGTTAGCGATCGCATTGGTCGTCGTTTTTGTGGTCAATTTAGTGGTTATGTCAGCCGGTGCGTATCTCGCTTACAAACAATCACCGAGTCGCCCAGATCAATTTGTCGGGCCCAATGGTGAAGTCATTATTACCGCCGAGGAAATGAAACAAGGAAAAGTTGTCTTTCAACGTAATGGCTTGATGAATCATGGTACAATTTTAGGCAATGGAGCCTACTTTGGTGTCGATTTTACAGCAGATACGATCGACTTAGTCGTCAAATATATGCGACGATATATAGCGGACAAGCGATACGGCGTCGCATATCAAGCGTTGGGAGACGCTAAACAAGCGGCAGTCAATTCGATTGTCAAACAGCAATTACAGCAAAGTGATCGCGGCAATACTATTCGCCTCACTGCGGCAGAAGCCTATGCATTCAAACAAGTCCATGACGTCTATGTGAATCGATATTACGAAGGATCGCTTAATCGGGGTATTCCACAGGGGTTTATTCCTACCAGAGAAGAGGCGCGTCGATTTGCAGATTTTGCCCTCTGGACGGCCTGGTTTTCGGTCACCGATCGGCCGAATAGTGACGCATCATATACCAATGAATGGCCATATGCCCCAAGCGCAGGTAACTCACCGCCAGTATATTCTATGACATGGAGTGTCGTTGCAATGATTATTCTCGTTGCAGGGGCAGGAATCGGTATCTGGCTGTATAAAGCTATTGAACTGCCCGAGCCACAAACTGAGGGTATCGACGTCCCGGATCCTGAAGAAATCGATCTGTTTCCAGGTCAATTTGCCGCTGCCCGATTTATTCCCGTTGCCGCTCTCCTATTTGTCGGTCAAGTTTTGCTTGGCGGACTCATGGCCCATTATTATATCGAGCGAGAAGGATTCTATGGCATTGCAGCAGCTCTTGGTATCGATGCCATTCAACTTATGCCGTTTGCCATTACTAAAGCGTGGCATATTGACCTTGCTGTCCTGTGGATTGCCACATTATGGCTTGGAATCGGACTATTTCTTCCACCGCTATTTGCCGGTCGTGAACCAAACAATCAAAAAACGTATATAAATCTCTTACTCGGGGCGCTCTTTGTGGTTGTTGTTGGTGGCTTTGCCGGCATCTGGTTGGGTGCACATGGGTATATTGATGGATGGTTGTGGTGGATCCTCGGATATGAGGGACTAGAATATTTGGAAATCGGACGACTCTGGCAGATCGGGCTTCTTAGTGGATTTGGACTGTGGGCATTCATTGTGGCGCGTGGATTCAAACCGGTACTGAAAGCAGAAGGTCGGTATGGGCTCTCGCATATGATTTTGTACTCGGGCGGATCGATAGGTCTCCTATTTACGGCAAGCATGCTGTATGTACCCTCGACATCGATTGTGGTAACGGAATTTTGGCGATGGTGGGTCGTCCATATGTGGGTTGAAGGGGCCTTTGAGTTTTTTGTGGTTGCTGTTATCGGTCTTACCTTGGTGTCGATGAATCTACTATCTCGTCAAAGTGCCGAGAAGGCTGTCATGCTGGAGGCTCTCCTTGTGATGGGATCAGGAATTATCGGTGTCTCACATCACTATTGGTGGATTGGATTACCCGAATATTGGGTACCTATCGGAAGTGTTTTCTCGACGCTTGAGTTTATACCACTGGTATTTATCCTATTTGAAGCGACGAATGAATACCGGACGTATGCGACAGCTGGCAAAGATTTCCCCTATACGCTCCCCTTTATGTTCATTATAGCATCAGGTATTTGGAATTTCGTTGGCGCTGGCGTGCTTGGCTTTTTCATCAATCTCCCGCTCATCAATTATTATGAGCATGGAACGTTCTTGACAGTAGCTCACGCCCATGCCGCTATGTTCGGTGCGTTTGGCTTTCTTGCCTTAGGGATGGCAACCTATGTCCTTCGATTTACCACGAAACCTGGGAAATGGAATCCAACAAACTTACGACGATCGTTTTGGCTGTGGAATGGGGGGCTTGCGTGGATGGTTTTCGTTGGCGATATTCCTGTTGGTTTCCTTCAATTAGAAACAGTCTTTACCCAAGGATACGATGCAGCCCGATCGGTTGCATTTTATAATCAAGAGATTATCCAAACGCTATTTTGGGCGCGATTGCCAGGTGATATTCTGCTGATACTTGGCGCAAGTTTGTTTGCATATGATGTTGTGAAAAAACGATTCGTTCGCCGAGAGCCAGCTGAGGAAATTCCAGGGGATACGATTATCTCGCGACGAATATTTGGATCCAAACAATCAGATTCCGATATTTCCGATGATTAATCCATATATCAACACACAACCAAGGGGAATAAAGTACCAGAAGCTGTATCGACACAAATGATAATACCGGGGGTATCTAGCCGAAAGAGAAACTATGGATTGGCAACAAACGATCGAAAATATTGATCTATACAAACTCCTTGGCCCCGCTTTTGGTGGGTTGATCCTCCTTGCGACCATTCGCTTGATTACAACACTACCGACAACCGTTATTGGTAACGAGGCCAAGGGGATGGTTATTTCGGTTGGGATTGGAATCTTTATCGTGAGCGTATTTCTCTGGCCCGTGTTGTATATTGGATATATCTTTGGCCGCGCTACGATCAAGAATATGGCCATCGAGTAGCAAATCGCTATTTATATTG
>JBDGRB010000177.1:0-4095 GCA_042218485.1 Halobacteriaceae archaeon
AGGATGGTTAGTGTGTCGTATCTGGAATCTGTGTTAGTATTTGGGCCGTGTCCCGAATATTATGAGTATCTATGAATATTTCGGCAGCCTCCCGAATTGAAAACTCAGGTGTTATATCACGACCATAACATTTCGCATACAGCATAAGATACGTATTCATCGCGTTTTCCAATTTCGCCTGGTCAGTGGTTGAAAGACGAATGTCCTGATCGGTTGCATGGAGATCAATATAAATTTTTATCGCTTGGCCGACACCTTCCGTCAGAAATCCTAACGCACGCTGTTCATCCGGGAGATTATCCGGCGTCGAGAATTCCGACAGTCGGTCTTCTGCTTTACTCGAGAGTGTATGGATCCGGGATGAAATCTCACGTGGGTTATCCTTGTTTGAATTCGACACCTTTACCACCTGCTGGATGGTCCCACTCGGTATCAGCAACAATCGCGCATGTCCCACATTCCACGCAGGGTTGTGTATCCAAGCTCACGACCTTTTCCTTGCCACCATTTGTCTCTACGGTTTCTTGTCGATAACACCCGCCGCCATAATCTACTGCACTCACCGGACATGCAGCAACAGCAGCCCCACTAGCTTCGTATGACCGATCATTAAGCGTGATATGCGGATTCCCCACATCTGTATCATATGTCAAATCCCCGATCCGATCAGCTAAACTTGGGGGATCGATATGGTTTTCTTCCGTAACCGGCTGGCCAAGTTCCTCGGCAATGACCGTCGGGAGTGTCACATACGGCGTTTTAGTATCGGGAATCATCATAGAGAGGAAGGGTGAATTATATAACTTTTCGATATTCCTACCCAATAATTTGACTCCGAACCGGCCAATCGGGGATTTGAGTAATGTATTAGTCAGATTCGTAACCGGTTCATGTTCACCGAGTGCTTGAACAATCTTATATCGGGTTGGTTTCAACTTCTTCATGAGACCTTCCTGATGGAGTTTGTCTGCATACTGTTGACCTGCACTATGGGGATCATCTCGAGATTTTGCTTCAACAAATGATTCAGCGGCCAAGGCACCGGCGGTGACTGCGTGATTCATTCCTTTGATGATCGGACCTTGAGCTTGCATTTGTCCAGCAGCATCACCAACGAGAACTAACCGATCCTTGTATGGAGATTCATGGGCGACTTTTTTGGAATCCGGAACGAGTTTTGCTGAATATTCAAGTTCAGTATAATCATCTCCCAGCCAGTCAGCTAATAGCGGATGGGTAAGCAGATTATTCAGTAATTCATGTGGTTCCGCTTGTTCGTCGACCAATCCATCTAAATGAAATACTGTTCCTATCGAGAGTGAATCTTCATTCGTATAAAGGAAGCCCCCACCCCGAACATCTTCGAAAATATTGCCTGAGAATAAATGGGCGACGCCAGTATCGTCGTCAATATCAAATCGGTCTTCGATCACTTCTTTCGGCATATCAACGACGGCTTTCACTCCCTGATACCATTCCTCGGGATCCTCCCAATCCATAAGTCCTGCATCGCGGGCCAATTCACTATTAACACCGTCCGCAGCAATGATGATATCGGCTGTGATCGGATCCAATTCTTCCGTTTTCACACCGATAATTTCGCCGTTCTCACGCAGAAGACCCTTCGCACGTACTTCGGTTAATAATCCACCGCCTGTTTTTCTCGTCATTTCATGGACACGCTCTTCGAGCCAAGAGTCCATATGGCGTCTGAGAACGGAATCCGACCATTCCATATCATGTTCATGAAGGTCGGTTAGATCGAATGTTTTAACAGTATCACCAGCAACATTATGTAAATAATAATCTTCTATTGCTCGCTCTGTCGCATTTTCCCTGAAGGTTGGGAAAAGGTCATCGATGGTATATGGCGCGGATTCCTCAGCATAAATTAGTCCGCCTGATACATTCTTTGAACCAGCTTCGACACCGCGTTCCAACACTATCGTTTCTATATCATGCTGTGCAAGTGTTGCAGCTGCTGCAGCACCGCCGGGTCCTGCACCAACTACAATCGCCTCGTAATGTTCGTATTCTTCGTTTGTCATCGTGAACCTCCATCTGCCATGGCTTCCATATCTAGTTCGCCTGATTCAAGTGCATTTGTTAGTCGAGGTAATACTTCGAATAAATCTCCGTTGATGAAATAATCGCTGAAATCGCGGATCCGAGCCTCAGGATCGGTATTAATTGCGACAATAGTGTCCGATTCATCCATGCCTACTTTGTGTTGAACAGCACCACTAATACCAGCAGCAATATAGAGATCAGGTTCGACTTCTTGCCCGGTTTCGCCGATTTGTCGTTCCTCTGTTATGTATGATTCTACATGTCCATCTACATTGTATGATGCTGTTACAACACCACGCGAGAGACCGAGGTCAGCATCCTCGAATGTATCGACCAAATCGACGCCTAATTCGATTCCTTTGGTTGGGTCATCCCCAATACCTCTCCCAAGCGCGACGATAACATCATTGCCAGTGAGATCGATGCCACCTTCAAGGCGATCATAATCTGTTATTTTGACATTAAACCATGCTTCATCTAATTCCATGTCGTGGGTGACAACCTCACCCGACCGTTCATCATTTGGTTCAGGAAGGTCGAAACTCCCTGGAATTACTGATGCTCCTTGGGGATGGAAGTCACGTTCAGGATTATCTAAACAGAGAATTGTAGAATATTCAAAGCCACTAAAATCAGGTCGCTTCATGTGAAGAACGCGATCAAACATCTTTTTCGTACCAGGTTCGCCAGTTTTGGCGGGATTCGAGATTTCAGCACTTTCTATATAGAGGCCACTACAATCGCTTGCGAGACCACTATCTAATTCCGCTTGGACTTGCGCTGAGAGGTCCCGCCCATTATTCGTTGCAGGGAAGAGAACATATCGAGGTTTATCATAGTCTCGCCAATTCGCTTCCGCCCGTGCCATATCAGCAAAAATCTCTGTATATGGTTTGTGTAAAAATCGATCTAATCTACTATCCTCAAAATATATGGCAACATCTGCACCATAGGCTATTGTTTCTTCGGCTAACTCACTAACATCATCACCAATCAGCACAGCGATGACTTTCTCGGTTTCATATTCTTCATTATAGTCATCCATTAAATCACGGGCCTTACCAAGCATTTCCTTCGAGACATCAATCAATTCCCCTGCTTGTGTTTCACAATACACCCACATATCGCCATATGTTCCATCGTCAAGCGCACGCACGTGGCGCTTATCGGCAGTCGGATGCGAGAGTTCGTCTTCTTCAGCACTGTCTTGATCAGAGTCACCGTCTGATTCTTCTTCACTCTCTGATTGTTCAGCCGATACATCCTCCATGCGCGACTCTATAGCTTCTCGAGCTGTCTTCCGGTTTTTGCCATCTTTTTCAGCTTCGAGAATACTCTCAAGTATCTCTTTATCATCGATCTCATTGAGTTCTTCCCTCAATTCCGCAACTGTATATTCTGACGGATCTATGTCAGACATGATTAGTCCCCCGTATGTTTGGCCATAACATCGACCACTTCTTCCATACCTTCCCCATCAGTTGGTTCAATCATTGTTGCTTCTCGCTCAGAGGGTGCCTTCGGTATCGGATCAACTGAAGACACTATTGTTGGTGAGCCATCAAGACCGATATATTCTGGATCAAGATTCAAGTCAATGTGACCCCACGTTGTTAGATGATCTTCATAATTTTCGGCTCGTTGTTCTGTTTCGGCTTTGAGATCTTTGCGCGTTAATCGATGAGATGCTTTTCGATAGGACGGTTCAAATTCAGGATCCGTGACAATAAAGGCAGGCAGCGGAGCTTCGACGGTTTCTATTTCTTCGATATCGCCCTCTACAAGTCGTTTCGTACGGACAACCTCCTCTTCTTCATCAATGTCCAAGGAGATAACATGGGTGATAATCGGACGATCAAGGGCCCAACTTGTTTGTGGACCGGTATGGCCTGTTTCACCATCGGCTGTCTTGAATCCAGCGAAAACTAAATCGGGTTGAGTCTCCAAATGTTCGATACCTGTTGCGACTGTTATCGCCGTTGCCCACGTATCTGCTGCAGCCATCTCCCTATCGGATAACAAATA
>JBDGRB010000145.1:0-4091 GCA_042218485.1 Halobacteriaceae archaeon
GCAGTTTATTCATTTCAGTAATTGTCAATGTTAATAAGACATTTCATAAATCTCGTCCAATCCAAGAAAAAAGGACTAGAGAGGCCTGTAATTATTATATAATTATCATAACATTTGTTATGTTCATAACCAATCTTTCCATATGGAAGTATATCAAGTCAAGGCAGATACCCTTCGCCGTGTTCCCTCGACCGACCTTGAGTATGAGGAAAATTTAGTTGGAGTCTTCCAAATCATCTATATACCGGTATATTAATGGCTGAAATATGGCAAACGAAGAACAAGACAATTCCGGCAGTAAGAAGGCATTAATACCCACATCTGCCCGAGGTAGACTTGGCTTATTGGGTATCGCAACGGTTGTATTGGGAGGGATTGGTACTATGGGAGTTCTTTCGTCTTTAACTGCATATTCAGATGATTCGATCTTGCGGATTGGAGTAGAATCCTTTTTTGCTTCACTCGGATTTCTGGTGTTAAACAGTGGTCCATACCCTGTTTCGGGATCAGTTCCATTGCTGGCGTTTCTGTTTGTTATTGTTGGTAGAACAACCGGCGCGTTTTTCTTTGGCTATACTGCCTATCTTGGATATAAAACGCTTTTCGCTGAGCGTTACAGACTGTGGCGAATTCGATTGCGGAATCAGTGGGATCGAAGAACCGATTCAGAAGAGTATATTATTGTATGTGGTATTGGTGAGAAAGGATACAAACTCGCTCGCGACCTTCAGCAAAAGGGTCATGATGTAGTCGCAATTGAGATAACTGCAAATAATGCATACGCTAAAGAATTGAGCGATAAAGGAGTAGCAGTCCTCCAAGAAGATGCGACCAGTAAACGCGTATTAGGCCGGCGTGCCCAAGCTCATCATGCAACGGAGGTGTTTATCAACTGCGGCAGTGACCGTCTCAATGCGAAGGTTATCGAAACACTGGGGGATTGGTTATATGAATCATCCAATGTGGCCGTTGACGATTCAACGAAACCCATACAATGCAATGCCCATGTCAAATCCCAAGAGTGGAAGCGCTATATCCAAGACAGTATTGATGACCAATTAAATCTCCGCCTCAACCTATACGATACTGCCAATGCCACGGCAAGGGAATTATTGCATCAGCGACCAGTCAGTGATTTTGATAATAATCCAAATGACGGGCGAACCCATATTGCCCTTATAGGTTGGAGCGACCTTACACGTGCGCTAACCTTTCAGTTATGTGAGATAATGCATTATCTTGAGGGACGTGACCGAGCAATCACAATTGCCTGTAGAAATCCAGACAAAGCTCGCCAAAATCTGTACGCCGACTACCCAGCCCTTGATCCTCAATATTGGGATGATAAATCCTATAGAGAATTCGTCGAGAACCTATTTCCAAATATCTCCTTCATCGAACTTCCTGTCAACGTTGATGTACTCCTATCAGACAAATTTGATCTTTATAACCATATTAAGACAGAAGATTCACTGACCATCATAGTTGCTGACGATGGAGAAATGCCGTCTGGATCCCAAGTTTCTACCATGATTCCTCGGTTAGAGGAACTCGAACGAAAGAAAGAACTTGACACTGAAATCCATTATTTCGCCGACACAACCGACAATCACGCTCAAGATACTAGCTTTAGAATCGAGTCCGAGCGAGTCAATATACGGCCGTTTAGTGAATTCGTTGATAAGTGTACACCAAGGACTGTTCGAGGTGAACATCGAGATGCGATTGCAAAAAGAATGGCCCTGTTTTTCCACCTCCGATATGACTATAATCCAACAGACGAAAATGCGACACAAATTGATCAAGAGCTCGCTGATCAGATATCAATTAAACCTCCTGACGGGCAAGGATATGATTACGCCCGACTAGCCCAATTCTGGGATGATCTGTCCGATACTCAAATGGAGACCCTTACTGAGATTGTCTGGCGTGATCTTTCAGAGACGAATCGTGACTCAAATCGTCATGCCGCCGATCATATTCAGGTAAAACATCACCTCAAAATATCTCTCGAAGATGATTACAATAAGGAGGAAATTGTCCGAAAAATCGCCACGGTTGAACATCAACGTTGGTGTGCAGAGAGACTTTTAGATGGATGGGAACCCCTTCCGAAGGAAAACGCTGATCGGTGGAAATCAGATAGCGCGTACGAACAAATGATGCGGGATCAGAAGTATCATCTCGATATTCGCCCAATTAATGAACTTAATCGAATAGCGGAAGAAGAAGGTAAAAAAGATCATAATTTAGTCCGTTTCGTACTGGATCACATAGATGTCCAAACCTGACTACTTATAACCCGTTAGATCATTTGCAGGCGATAGACTACCATGCAACATACCAAAGATTAAGAATAAAGACCCTTGGCCCTATAGACCCGTTCGAAGAAACTGGAATGAACGGATTTACTACCACTCTCTTCCAAGGAAAATCCGTATTCAATCACCTAACATTACCATCACATCCATAACGCATGCCATCGGAAGCAACAGTTTACCGTGGACTCATTGCATCTCCATCTGACGTTACAGAGGAACGGGAAGCAGCGAAGGATATCATTATGCGGTGGAATGCTGCTCACTCTCAACGACAAGAGGTAATCATCGAACCGGTCCTTTGGGAGACACATGTCGCCAAGGATCTTGGTGATAATCCACAAGAGATTATCTCAGATCAGGTCGTTGACTATTGTGATTTTGCTATCGGTATCTTCTGGAGTCGTATCGGAACACCAACCGAAACAGAGCCGGGAGGAGCCGTTCAGGAGATTAAAGAAATGGCCTTTGAGAAGAACAAGCCGGCGATCGTCGGATTTTGTGACCGTGACGTACCCCGAGATAGGTTGGATGTTGATCAAATAAAAAAGCTAGAAGAATTCGAACAACAATGCGAAGAAAAAGGTCTCTACTTCACGTATACGACAGTTGAGGAATTGGAATCCCAACTTTATCAAGAACTCTCCAATACAATGAATCAAATCTTGCAGGAAGATTCTGAGACGGATTTCACAAAGAAATCAAAGCAAGATTCTGCCGAAAGTGAATATGATCCCGAAGTTGACCATGACAGACTCATACTTTCTTCCGAGACACATCAATCCCAAGATTTTGACAATCTCCAGGATATCATCGATCACTTTGAGGCTACCAATGTGGACCAACCCTATCGTGTATTAGACGCTGGGTGTGGATACGGGACGGTAACCGTGGACCGCTTTGGAAATGATGATCGGTTTGATGTGTTTGCTATAGATAAAGTTCCGAGTGTGCTCGGAATCGCCCGCGAGGAGTACAATGCTCCGAATATCGATTACCAGCAGATGGATGTCAATGACCTCCACGAAGAAGATATTGGAGATTTCGATCTGGTGTTTGCCACATATTTATTTCATCACTTAGAGAACCAAGAACCGGTAATGTCCAAGCTCTGGAACTGTGTTGCTGATGGTGGGGCGTTCTACATTCGGAGCTGTGACGATGGCCAACATCTCCATTATCCACCGGACGAAGACATGGATTGGCTAGTTGATGTTACCGACGAAATCAAAGGAAGTAGTGACCGAACCCACGGTCGCAGGTTATATACACATCTTCGGCGTTTGGATCCAGAGCCAAGTAGCATCAAGTTGGATCTTCGCAATTATCATACAGCTGGTAAAGATCAAGAAGGACGAAAACAATACTGGGATGTCTTTCACTCGAATCGTCTCCATTATGCGGAAGTCCTTGCAAAACGACCGAATGCAACCAGTCAAGATAAAGAACTATATGAGAAGATGCGGAAACGATTCAATCGCCTCCAACAGAAATTTATCGATAACGATGCCTTCTTAGATGCAAAGAGCGTGCCTGCCACGATCGCATATAAATGATCAACCGGCAACACTGGATTGGCTTATTCAGTCCAGACAGTTTGGACGAGCATGGTCGGGAATGCAATTGGGTTACAGGGACAAGATTTTCATTTATCAGTAGCAAAACGCCACCATTGTCTCGGCACGGCGAGGTATTCCTCTGCACATTTAACTAAAACGGCCGAATACCACGATTACAACCACGAATCAGTCCCCAGTTTATCGAGGACACGCA
>JBDGRB010000191.1:0-4085 GCA_042218485.1 Halobacteriaceae archaeon
GTATCATCACCGATACCGTCTAAATGGACAAGAACAATATTTGTTTCAGGCGGTTGAACAGTAACGCCGTCTATCTCGGCCAATCCGTTAGCCAATCGTGTTGCGTTTTGATGATCCGTTTCGAGACGATCGATATTCTCTAAAGATACTTGGCCGGGCGCAGCAATCACGCCGGCCTGCCGCATACCTCCACCCAGCAGTTTGCGATTGCGCCGCGCTCGATCGATAAACTCCGCGGATCCTGCCAAAATAGATCCCACGGGGGCACCTAACCCTTTCGAGAGGCAAAACATAACCGAGTCTGCATGTTTTGTTATTTCACTGACCGGCACGTCATGATATACAGCCGCATTAAACACACGCGCACCATCTAAGTGAACGGGGATGTCAAGTTCATGTGCAGTCTCAGCGGCGGCAGCAATTTTTTCTGGAGCAATAGCTATCCCACCGCGGCTATTGTGGGTGTTTTCAAGTGTCACTAATCCAGTCCCTGGTCGATGAACATCCTCTTCGACGTAGGCTGCTTCGATTTGGTCGGGAGTAATAATCCCCCGATCGCCGCCATCAACCGGCCGAACTTGTAGTTCAGCAAGTTGTGCAAGCCCACCTACTTCCCATTTAAATACATGACTTTCCGTTTCGACGATAACCTCTTCGCCACGTTGCGTATGTGTTCGAACGGCAACTTGATTTCCCATCGTTCCTGTCGGAACGAATAGTGCGGCTTCCATGCCGACCAAATCGGCTGCTTGTTCCTGGAGTTTATTTACCGACGGATCCTCAGCATACACATCATCGCCAACATCCGCCTGTTTTGCTGCTTCACGCATTTCCTCACTTGGTTTGGTGACCGTATCACTCCGAAGATCAATCATATATACCATCAATACGAGGATACCTATTCATCTTTCTGTGTTCGAATAATGAATTCATCGGGATCAATTGCGATTGTGAACTATCCCGCCCTACTCAGCGGCTGACGCCGCTTTCTTGAGGACGGGGACGTAGTCTGTAAAAGTTAAAATCGGTCACAAATAGCTGGCAAATCCAAGCCATTTTATTCGTCTGGAATGTCTGTAGAGTATGTCCCTATCGGGAACGCTTTCGGTACAGCCAGACGACAGTGTCGAATTCACATTTCGTTTAACGAATACAGGCCCGGATCCAGTCACGCTTACCTTCCCCAGTGGACTGATTGTAGATTTTTCTGTTTCTGATGGTACTGAGGAGATCTGGCGGTGGAGTGAAAATAAAATGGTCATACAGGCAATTCAGACCCGAACGGTAGATCCAAATCAACCCTTGGAAGAATCAGCAGTATGGAAGGATCCCGTTTTAGGAAGCTATACAGCAACGGCTACGTTACAAGCGAGAGACGTGGATGTTACTGCACAACAGCAATTTGAAATCTAATTGTCATCCTTAGGCTAATCATCTTCTATCATATTCATCAAAAACATATCTTCAATAAATCAAGTGAGCTTTGGGGCTACGCCCTGCAATCCTAGATTTGGTCTTTGCGGGAGAGAATATTTAGGGAACAGAAAGCATATCACTAACTAAACACAATTATTTTTATTAGAACGATCCCTCGGGATTGTCGTTACCTTCTACATTTGGAGGTGATGTAGAAGCGACTGGGTGCGATTCGAGCAGACGCTTGAATGTGCATGCCGTGCCGATTAATACCCTCTCAGGTTGGGATTCGAAATGATATCCATGCTTTCAGAAAACACACAACACACACTCAGACAGGCAGGCAAGACGGTCGGCTATTTCATTGGTGGTGGGCTAATCACTATCGGCATTGCCATTGGATTGTTACGGTTCACTGTTTGGATCCAAGCGATTATATATGATTTACTGTATCTCCAGGTTGGCCCGAGTGCAGCAACGAAGGCAGCCATTCTCATCCACTTTATGATCATTGTTATGATAGCGATGACCATTGCCATGGCGGTCGGCGATCTGCTAAGTAATCGGCTTGCTCATTGGCGATATTTGGTGATAGGGATGGGGACCATGATGACATTATTACTTGTGTTTGTTGTGATTGCGCTCTTTGGATTTGCAGCGTTTCTGACAGCGATTATCGTCCTCGGGGTATCGTTTGTAATCATTCCAGCGATGCTTCGGTATTATTACCATATTAAGTCGGGCGCAATACCGGCATTTATTGGTGCGATTCCCGTGGCTATTCTCCTATTTTTACTTGCTGGATTTGGAATCGGGTGGGGGTGGGGATATATCTTGACGGCCAAAGCAGTGCCGGTCTCAACAGTGGGTCCGCCAGATGCAAATTTCGAAGCTGTTCCTGCTGTCAGCGAAGATTTATTTCAACCGGAAAATTGCACTACAGAAGACGGGAGACGTACATGTCGCCTTTCTTTGCGGGGCTATGAACACGAACTTATTGCGATCCGATTCCTCGCACGATATGGCGTACAATGTCCCTATACGAATGCCGGATCCATCGATCCATCGTCATTTATTGCTCGGCATAATGATACGTTATATCGTGTCAGTTGTATTCCGCATGGTGATTAGGCTACATGTTGATATTGCATTGAATATAATAGAAACGTAACACCAAACTAATCGGCCTCTTTTGGGAGGCAAAAAGTCAAGATATTTTCATAACACATTTTTCACTGCATTCGTGAGCATAAAGCAATGGTTGAAGCGGTTAGCATTTGGACAAAAACACGAATTGTCGCTGTCACGCTTACACTGATTCTCATCAGCAGTATGTCGATATCAGGAGTCGCCATTAATAGTGGAGCTATCTATACTAAATCGACACAGGCTGGGGTTTCGCCGCAAAATCCTGATCGTCAGGTAGTGGCAAATGTAACCCTCATTTCTGGGCAAACTGTAACGATTATTGAAAACGGCAATCAAACCCTGTATCGAGTCACGCCGAGAAATGCGACGATGTACCGAATCAACACCCAACACGGGATTTATATTTTCCCGAAAGGCGTTAATTTCTCGAAATTCCATCCGATCTTTTTCAATATCACATTTCTCAGACAGCAGGGCTGGACCAATAATGCAACAAGTGCCATTCCAGTGATCGTCCGAAAAGATAACGATGTCAGTGGATTTTCTGCGAGCTTAAATAACACACTCGGTACTGTTAAAGGGTATACGTTTCGCCGATCGCTGCCCCGAGCTGATGCAGCATCAATCAATATTTCGAAAGCAAATGCACAAACAATCTATCGGCGACTGAAGTCATCGACCGACATCAAACGAATCTATCCCGATATCAAAGTGCGGGTTACCCTCAATAAAGCAAATGAGTATGTTTCTGCTCCAACTGCTCGGTCGCGTTTCAATGTGAGTGGAAAGAATATTACGGTTGCTGTTCTCGATACGGGCATTGATGAAACCCATCCCGATTTGGATGAAGGAACGGAAATCCTTGAACGGGATTTCACTAATGATGAATCAACACGCGATCTCTATGGGCATGGAACGCACGTTGCCGGTATTATTACGGGTGATGGTGAGGCGAGTAATGGTAAATATGTGGGCGTCGCTCCGAAAGCCCGCCTCATGGATATTCAGGTGCTCAACAACGATGGCTATGGTCGTATATCATGGATCCTCGATGGTATGGGCTTCGCGATTGAACAGAATGCAGATATCATCAGTATGAGTTTAGGCGCTCCTGCGTCGGTGAGTCGTATGAATTCCGTATTTACACCGATTATTAATAATGCAACCAAAGAAGGAACGCTTGTCGTTGTTGCTGCCGGAAACTCGGGACCTGCCTTTGGCACGATTACGACACCAGCTATTGTAAAGAAGGCACTGAGTGTTGGTGCAACTGGCGTCAATGGGACCTCAGTCGCCGAATATTCATCACGTGGTCCCACACCAGTTGGCTTGTTTGTCAAACCAGATCTCGTGGCCCCAGGTACTGAAATAACAAGTACTGCCTCATCTGCGGCCTTTGATAGTCAATATGTGACGTTTTCTGGGACGAGTATGGCGACACCTGTTGTGAGTGGTATTGCCGCATTGCTTTTGGATGCGAAACCAAAATTGTCTCCACTTGAAGTCAAACATACACTTAT
>JBDGRB010000132.1:0-4070 GCA_042218485.1 Halobacteriaceae archaeon
GCCTAGATCCTGCCTTGCCACAAGGAATTCCTCGCAATTCGTGTATATTATTGGCCAGTCAAATGGGGACACGGGATCGCGCAATTCATGCTGAACTCATTTGGCGAACATTACAACGCAATGAACCAGCAGTTATCATCAGCTTTCAAGAGCCACCGATTGCCATTCTCGAACAATTTATCGAACTAGATTGGAACATCATTCCATACATCGAAGCAGGCCAACTCCAGATCATCGACTGTTTTACCTATCGATTAGAAGAGCAAGGTCGGTTTTTCGATCGCATGACCGACTGGAATCAACATTTACAAAATGTTGCTCGGAAAGCAACCCTCGAAGTTGAGGATGCAACTGATCTCCCAACGATCCAATCACGGCTCGATAATTGCTTGGAATCAATTGACATGATAGAAGAAGGGATTGTCCTTCTCGATTCCCTGACTGAGATCGGCAGTTTGGTCCAACCCATTCAAGCGTATGATTTTGTCAAAGATATACGTGCCGAAGTGAGTAAAAGTCGATTCGTCCCAATTTTTGCCGGTGCTTCGTATAGTTCACAAGATGACTTTCCGCGTGATCTCGAATATATATTTGATGGCATTATCGATCTACAACTTAACGACGAAATCGTTGAGGATACGCTCATCAAACAACTTCGCATTCGGAAATTGGAAAGCGTCTTAGCGATATCTGAGTGGCAACAATACGAATTCACCAGCGAGCAGGGAATGGTCGTATTTGACCCTCAAGAAGAGATGGAAAAGGTGAAAACGGAGGAATGAATCAGATTACATTCATTATATTTTCTCCGTTGTATTGACGCTAATATCAGTCAATTCTACGTGATCAGGACGGGTTAGAGTAAACACAATAGTGTCCGCAATATCGACGGGATCCATTGCCCGGCCGTCCCAGTGTTCCCAGTCGTTTAGTTCGGTGATAACCGGACCTGGCATGATGATCGTCACCCGAACCGGTTCGTCGGACATTTCTTTCCGAAGGGAGCGACAAAACCCATTGACACCGAACTTCGAAGCGGTATATGCACTTCCACCCTCTTGTGGAAAGCGAGCACTCAATGACGAGATGGTGATGATATCACCGCCCCCGGATGCAAGTATTGTCGGAAGTGCAGCATGGGTTACATTCATGACGCCCTCTAAATTAACACGAATTGACTGGCGCATCTCGGCCAAGTCTGCGTCCATTACCGGACCGCCCCGAGCGACACCAGCATTATTTATGAGAACATCTATTTCGCCCAGTTCCTCCTGAACTGTGTCGACCATTGATGTCACCGCGTTCTCGTTGGTGACATCCGTTGGTACCACCAGTGTTTTTGCCTCTATTTCCTTGGCGATTGCTTCGAGGCGATCTTTGCGGCGGGCTACCAAGACGACGGTACTTCCTTCACGCCCGAGCAACTTGGCTGTTGCCTCACCGATACCCGATGATGCACCGGTCACAATAGCTACAGTATCAGTCAGCGTCATGTTCTGCCTTTCTTCCGTATATTTTTTACCTTTGTGATGTACCGTATTCGACCTCCTCTTCCTCAGGGATAGGTTTTCGTCTTACACTATACATAACCCAATTGTAGGCGGTTTATCGATCAATATCTCTATAGCGTATCGGATGTTCTGAAAAATTAATTGTAAAAGGATTTGGCCAGATGTACAGTCATCGTGATCCATGACTGAGATCTGGAACGATACGGCGGATCTGTTGAACAAATCGCCCTCGAAAGACCTTTAGATATCCATTCGAAAGAAGCAATTAATTCAAAAATTACAATTGAACCCAGTTAACAATGCGTTTAGTAGTCAAATTTGGCGGTACGAGTTTAGCAACTGGTGAACGGATCGAACGAGCTGCTGCCTCAATAGCCGATGTCATTTCAAATGGTCATGAAGTCGTTGTTGTCGCCAGCGCAATGGGCGATCAAACGGATCAATTACTTGATACAATTTCTTTCGACGCATCGCAAGGGGATAAAGCTGAAATCCTATCAATGGGAGAGCGCATTAGCATTCGGATGCTTAAAGCCGCACTCGCAACCAAAGGAGTGGATGCGACATTCATTGAGCCAGGTGATACGTATTGGCCGATTAAAACAAATTCGCATGGTGATATCGATACAGACACAACGGCCGATCAGGTTGCCACATTAGAAAATCTTATTGGGGATACAGTTCCCGTCGTTGCCGGGTTTGTGGGTGAATCAGAGGACGGAGACGTCACAACTCTTGGTCGTGGTGGGAGCGATACTACAGCTGTCCTTCTCGGTCGATATCTGAACGCGGACAAAGTCGTGATCGTGACTGATGTAGAAGGAATTATGACAGGGGATCCACGGGTGGTTGAAGGAGCTCAGTATATTGATGAAATAACCGTTGATGAACTCCGAAGCCTCTCGTTTCGAGGGGCAGAAGTGATAGCCTCGAATGCATTATCGTATAAAGATGAAGATCTCGAAATACGAGTGATTCATTACCAACATAACGATCTTCTTTCTGGCGGAACATTAATCGAAGGAGAATTCTCCAATCTAATTGACATGCGGGAACGCCCCCTTGCATGTTTAACGGTTGCCGGTCGGGCAATTCGTAATCAAGAAGGTATCCTCTCACGGTTGTCGTCGGCGTTAAGCGCAAGCGATATCAATATCGATGCTGTCGCCAGCGGTATGGATTCATTGACTTTCTATGTTGATGAAGACATTGCTGAACGTGCTGAAAATATTCTCCACCAAGAAGTTATCGATGATAATGCATTATCAAGTGTTACAGTTACCGACAATGTCGCAGTTATCAGAGTTTTAGGCGGCGAACTTCCAACAAAACCTGGGGTTATTCATGAACTTACTGCACCACTCGCAGATGCTCATATCAATATTCATGATTTAATTACAAGTGCGACGTCCGTGGCTGTTTTCGTTTCATGGGAGGATCGAGAAGCTACCCTCGAAAAAATTCAACGGAAAGTCGAAGAGATATCACCTACCGACCCTGGGTAAGCCGTTCGCCAGTCCGATGAGGGAGATCGTGGTCAGCAATTGCGTCCTGCACAGCCTGGATATCATAGGATACTCGATGCTCTTGGACAGTCATTGCATTGAGATCAAGAACTGCATACGCTGCATCAGGGTTATGATCGCGAGGCTGCCCAACACTTCCCGGGTTCATAACAATACCATTATCGTATTTTTCATGATGTTGAACATGGGTATGCCCCATTATAAGCACTCGTTCATTAGCTAACAAATCGGGCGAAAATTCCTCTGGATATGTATAATAATTTGGATCATCAGGATGGCCATGAACGATTTTCACTTGGCCGTCCATTTCTGTTCGTTCGTTTGGTAGTGATTCAAGCCAGTCTTGTTGCTCGGTTGACAATTCTTCACGGGCATGATCGATTCCTGCCCGAGCCATCGGATTCCCTCTGAAATTTCGATTCGATATGACCATCCGATCATGGTTGCCCATCACTGTAGGAATGTTTTTGTCCCTGATTACTTTCACACATTCACTCGGCCAGGGGTTGTATCCGACAATATCTCCAGCACACAGAATGTGATCGAGATCAGCGGGCATATGATCGAAGACAGCGTCTAAGGCAATTTTATTCGCATGGATATCTGAGATTATGCCGATGTTCATATAGATTGATTACTGATGGAGTTGTTTAACTTTTGCAGACACAGCCTTTCGAAAATTACCTTTACTGTATGATACCGGATTTTATCCTGGAAAACGATACAGTTTAGTTAATAAATTACATACCTTCTATCGGAGTCCATTGGGGTAGTGGCCAATCCTGCGAGCTTCTGGGGCTCGCGACCCTGGTTCGAATCCAGGATGGACTACTCGAAAACCGTCTACAGTTACTTCATTACGATATTTAATATATAAATTATACTACCTTCATCGACGGATCGAATCTCCGAATAATCGATCCGTTGCTACACCTTCCATCCACTCGCTATGACTCAATGTATCCACACTGAGGAACAATGTTCCAATATAAATCCTCTAATTTGTATTGTAACAGAAATTAACGATACGGAG
>JBDGRB010000173.1:0-4059 GCA_042218485.1 Halobacteriaceae archaeon
CGTTTGCTGTTTCATCGACACGAATATCAAAATGAAATACAGGCTCTGTGATTCTAAGTGGTGGATCCGGTGGGCTCGCTGGGATATTCACATTGAAGTAATCAAATGCTTCAGGGATTGATTGTCTATCGAGTTGGGAGACGAGAAATTTTGCTGTTTTCTGGGCTTCACTATAATCATCACGGGAAAAATCTCTGGTGCCGTCAGGATGATCGTATAACGAAAGTGCCAATCCAGGAAGTCCAAGAAAGCCGGCTTCTATGGCTGCGCCAACGGTGCCTGAACGTTCAATTTTGTGGGCGCCGATGTTCGGGGCATCATTGCAGCCCGAAACAACAATATCGAAATCTTTGTCAAGATACCCATAGCCGAAATGAACACAATCGACAGGCGTTCCCGCAACTGCGTATCCTTCATCATGTTTCTCAACATCAAATTGGCGGGAATTCGATCGGGAGGATCCGCTTTGATTGAGTTGTGGAGCGATGACGGTCACATCAGCCACCGTTGATAGTGCGTCTTTCACACTGGCTAGGCCGGTTGCCTGAATACCATCATCATTTGTCAACAGAATCCGGGGAAGAGAGGACATACTATGGTAACCAAATTGAACGATGACTATACTCCTTTTCAAATCGAGTGCCATGATAAATTCACGCCCAATATGAATGGATCCGAACGCCAGAATATGTTTTATCGTCCTCTCCATATGTCCATATATGCGGAGGCTGTCTGTAGCCCTCAGCATACTTGTGCTGATTGGGCTGAGTATTGCCCCATTTATGGTTCATCCATCAGCACAAACCGATGTTCAGGCAGTGCCATTTGATAAAACGAAATCATTTGGCATGCCTGCTGGAGTAATTCGAGAAGCTGCCGAGACCCCGCTTGTTATTCCCAAACTTCAGGCAATATATTCACGATATAGTTATGTTGTCGGTTATTATACGATCGATGCATACCTGGCAGGGACTCCGCAAAATCGACAAAACGCATTCGGATATGTCATGGGATTATTTGTGACAAGTTTTTCTGGAACTCATGTATCAGTCAATAAGCATGGATATCTGGAGATGTCACAAGCTGAGGTTACCCATTGGATCCGGGCAACGGAGGCATACTATGTTGTCAACAGTCGTGCACGATTGCCAACACGTCCGAATGTGATCGTTCCCTTTTCAACCCGACGTGATGCCCAAGCATTTGTGAACCAATACGGTGGCAAAGTAGTTACCTGGAATGAGCTCTCACAACGCTCAATCGATCGGCTCGGACGCTCGAAGAACGCCTGGCGACGGGAAAAACAAAAGCGATTACAACGAATCACAACCATTGTCACTTCAGTTAACAATATACGGTATCGATCTCGTTCAGTAACTGTTGGAAAGGGGGCATCTTCTCTTGCTAAAGCGATTGCTATGGCACCAGCAAATTCAACTGTCTATATTCCGCCAGGAACTTATCATGTGTCAGAACTTATAATTAATAAATCGCTAACGCTGCGGGGAGCAGGACCAAATAAGACGGTCATCATCGGCGACAAAAATGGTTCTGTTCTGACTGTCAGGGCCCCGAAAACAGCTATTGTTAATCTACGTATCAAAGGGATCGGAGATACCCGTGTTGGCACACCATCGCCGGCCAATGTCCCTGTAAATCGCTCATCGTGGAAATATCGTTACTGGACAACGCATGGATATGGCGATGCGGCTATCGTGTTTGATACTGCAAAACGATCGCTGGTTTCGAATGTCCAAATTTCGACATCGGCGAACGGCATCATCGCTCGAAATAGTCCCAACGTTATCATAACCCAGGTTCGAATCGCTGGCGCCAAATCCTGGCAGGAAGGATTTCTTAATATCGTTTCTCTTGGAGCGCCTATTATCGTTCAAAACTCCACACTCCTTGGAAATAAAGTGGGTGTGTATACTGCTTTTTCGAGTGGAATGGTCGTCCAAAATACGACAATGGAAGGGATGATGGTTGGAATATTCAATTTATTTGCAATTCGAATGACTGTCATAGGAAATACCATCAGTGATACATGGAATGGCATCTATATCGAGACACCCTCGACTGATAACATCATTGTCGATAATACAGTGAGAAACAGTGCGAATGGAATCATTGTAGAAGGATATGGCAATTATATTGCCAATAATATCTTACTTCATAATCGATATGGATTCTTGGTTGAGGGACAATACTCACTATATTGGCACAATGTAATTGGTCATAATTACCTCGGAGCCCGAGGGATGTCATTGCTCCCCACAAATCGGGTTACAGCGAATGATTTTGTTGGGAATACCTACTATGCAGCGGCAAAACGATATAATGTCCTCCATATTTGGCGGGAAAATTTTTGGTATGGTGCGCCAGGCTTTGATATCGATGGGAACGGCTATCTGGACCGTACATTTAGAGCATCCGGACCAGTCGATGGCATCGTCATGAATGTCGCGGGTGCCAGAACGCTTGCAAAGTCGCCGGCATTACAATTGCTACGGCAACTGCAAAAAAAGATGCCAGGATTACGCCAACGCGGAATACTGGATCCACGACCGAGAGCCTCCTCAGTCCATCACCAGCTTGTAACGCAGGTCATTGCAGGTTCTAGACAACCAGGTCAATATGACGATGGGGATGACTGGGATTTCGAACAAAACACGTCAAACGTCACAATTTAACGTAATTTTCTCAGAGTCCAAGAGTTACCGCATATGGCCAATTGATACCTCCAATGGCGAGCAAAATGAGCGCTCCGCCAGCCAGTGCTACGTTTTTCAAGAACTGTGTCATCTCAGTTTGTTGCTGTTCAGGATCGTTGATATTCCAGAAGTCATGCATGGTTATTGCACTGATGATCAGGAATCCAGCGATGCCGATAGCAGCAACGATTTCGAAGAGTCCAACAATGATCCCAATGCCACTCGTCACTAACAAAAATCCGGAACCGAGAACGGCGACCTGTGGTGCAGGGATTCCTTTATGAGTAGCATAGCCAATCATATCCTCTCGGTTGAGGAAATGATTCAGACCCATGAACGCAATGATTCCACCGAAGAGCAACCGACCAAGTAAGAATGTAACACCGGCAAAGAGTGTATCTATTGCCATTATCGTATCACCTCAGTTCGAAGGCGTAGTTGTTTATCTATACTACCGAAGGTCTCGTCAATTAATTGCAGTTTCATTACGTAACTTAGTTCGTTACCGAACTACTTAAGCCCTCGCGGACAGAATGTATACCTGATAACATCAATGTCATCGCAAATGGAAGACGAGGTGCAAAATGATTATTGCCCCGTTGCAAAATCCCTCGATCAGATCGGTTCACAGTGGCGATTAGCAGTCATCTATGAACTTCGGGATGGCGAACTCCGGTTTAACGAGTTAAAACGAGCGACAGGGACAAGTTCACGGACCCTTTCCCGTGTCCTCGATGATTTGCAAGAGCAAGGTTTCGTAAATCGACGGTTAGAAGAAGAGTCGCCGATTGCGACCTACTATAGTCTCACTGACAAAGCGGAAGCACTCTGTCCAGTTTTTGATGTTATCGAAGAGTGGGCAGAGGAATGGTTGGAAGAGGAAGATATTTCAATAAATACCAATTAATAAGCTATCCAAATCCGCTCACCGCCTCAAGTTACAATGAGGGCAGGAGAAAGCCCACGACTTTAGTCGTTGGAGGATGACAGTCCGTAAGGAAAGCAGGTTACTGCCAACAAATTCAGCTAATTACGCCATCTCATTTGCCATATAGATGACATACAGCCCAGCGAGACCAACGACCAAGTAAATCAAGTTTTCAAGGGCAGGGATCGACCCAAAAATCAAATCCACGACATTTGCATTAGTATTCGCGAACCCACCGAGCCCAGTTAGTCCCCAATTTAGCGCTCCAATTATTACAAGTGCTAATGCTAACCAGTCCAGCCAATTGAGATTGACATCTCTAACTTCCATTGGATTCACCCATTTATTTCTAAATTTTGATATTTAACTTTTACAGGCTACGTCCCCGTCCTCAAGGAGCGAACGAAACAGCGTGGA
>JBDGRB010000023.1:0-4059 GCA_042218485.1 Halobacteriaceae archaeon
ACGCTCGGCAACACCTCCTTCTTTGACATGTCGGGTTAAAGCTCTAGCTGATTCATAATTCTCCTCTGGCACAATCTTCGCATCCAAGGGTTCGCCGATAATATTGTGCTCAGTTACGCCAAAAACCTCCTCGAACGAGGAATTGACGTTCTCGATAATTGCTGTCTCTTCGTCGAATGTGGTTTCCACGACTGGTTCGCCGAGATTCTCAAACAATGCTGACAACCGATCCCGTTCTTGCTGTAATTGTTGTTCCCGCTCTTTTCGTTTGGTAATATCTCGGACCACTCCAACATTCCCTTGATACGTTCCGCTCTCATCCGTAAGAACTGCAATATTAAGTTCAGCTGGTATTTCAGCACCGGTGGCAGTGATGGCTGTAAACTCCATTGTTGCGGCTGCACGATTGTGATCCTCTACGAGTTCTTCTATCAATTCCGTTACACGCTCGAAATCATCATCTGCCATATATTGACTGATGTGGGATCCGATGACAGTCTCCCGATCGATCTCGAGGTACTCGAGCATAGCCGAATTTACCATCTCAATATACCCATCAGCATCGACAGAGTACATCGCATCACCCACAGTCTCGACGAGAGTTTTATATTGCTTTAGTTGCTTTTCGCGCGCTTTTCGTTCAGTAATATTTTCTTGAAAGCCGACAAAGTTGGTAACCGTACCATTTTCGTCCTCGACAGGCGCGATTTTTACTCGATTCCAGAACATCGACCCATCGTTGCGATAGTTCCGGAGTTCAACGGTAACTGGTTCCGTTGCGTCGATACTCTCACGCATTCTCGCAACCGGTTCTGATTCGGTCTGTTCACCCTGGAGAAAGCGGCAATTCCGGCCAATGATCGCTGCTTCATCATATCCTGTCAATTCCTCAAACCGGTCATTAACATATATCAGCGGGTTATCCTCCTGATCTGGATCGCTAATCGTTATTCCGACAGGGGCTTCATCCATTGCCCGTTTATAACGATGCAGTTTCTGCTCCCGCTCTTTCCGTTCAGTGATGTCCGTAAACCATGCATACGTTCCGTGAACACGATCATCCTCAGTTCCGTACGGAATGATGTGTAACAGGAACTCGCGGGGGCCGTCAGCAGTGATCCGTTCGACTTCTGCGGTGACCGTTTCGCCGGCAAGTGCTTGCTCGCGAAACTCTTCGTAGGTAGCTATGCCTTCCTCGGGGACGATAACCTCAGTCACAGGCCTGTCGATGACCTCCTCGGCTTGATAGCCGAAAACGTCTTCAAATGCCTCATTCACCTCAACGATCCGATGGTGGGCTTCCTCCTCGAGAACCGTACCGACAATCACTGGACCGGGAGCATTTTCAAATAGCGCTTGTCGGCGATCGCGCTCCTCTCGGAGCTGTTTTTGGGTCTGGACACCGTGGATAGCATGCGCAATATCGTCTCCAAGTTCCGCAAGGAGGTCCTGTTCATCGTCGTCGAACGCATAGGAGCGCTCAGCATACACAACGAGTTCACCATATAGAGTTTCCTCGTATTCTAGCGGGACAGCAGCCACCGCTCGAAATCCCCGTTCGAGTGCCGCGTCACGCCAAGGCTCAAACTCGGGATCATCAGCGACATCCTGTGAGACGGCGACCCGCCGCTCACGGATTGCTGTGCCACCGGGGCCCTGACCGGTCGCTGTCTCGTCGGCGGTGACCATGATCTCATCGAGGTATTGTTCTTCGATGCCTGCTGACGCCCGTGGGGTGATGTGATCAGTATCGGGATCAACGTCACCGATCCATGCGAATAGATACGGCTCGGCATCGCTGATAATTTCACAAACACGGGTCTCAATTTCCTCGCGGGATTTCGCTCGGATAAGTGTCTGATTGATGGTGCTGGCGAGGTTGCGGACGCGGTCAAGTTCAGCAGCCCGCTTGGTGGCCTGATACTTGTCGACGGCGTTTTGAATCCGGTTCGCCAGCAGTTCGTAATGGTCGGTTCCAACCTCTTTCTGGAGATAATCAGTTGCACCCTTCGTTAGTGCCTCACTAGCGACCTCTTCACTGCCTTTCCCTGTAAAGAGGATGAACGGGAGGTCAGGATACTCTTCACGGACGTATTCGAGAAATTCGATCCCGTCAGTGCCTGGCATATCGTAGTCAGACACGATGCAGTCAATGTCATGGTCCGCGAGAATTTCACGCCCCTCCTCGGCACTGGTTGCTGTGTGCATGATAAAATTCTCGTTTTCACGTTCGAGAAACGTTGTCGCCATTTCGGCGAAGGTTGGTTCATCATCCACATGGAGGACATCGACTGACTGTTGCATTATAAATATTTGACTATTAACACGTAAAAACTGTTTGGGGACAAAACTTGCCAGTACAATAATAGCACGATAATGCACAGATTCGGTAAGAACGAACGACACCAGGATTGTTTGCGATTAGGTATTTATAAAGGCCCCAACCAGTTACTCCCTCTTAATAATTGTGAATGTCCAAATATCGGGAAATTCCGACGTTCAACCTGTTTATAAGATGCTGAGGAAACCAGAAAGAAAATGCAGATTCAAAACATTTTTAAACTTAATATTAATTTTTATATATGTCAAATCAATGAGGAGATGGTGGCTCTCAACAGAATTTCTCCGATCGGGCGAATTTACAATCGCTTATGTAGCAGGGCTTGTGACTATTCTTAACGTTGGCGTTCTTCCATTCTGTTTCCGTCATGTTATTAACGGAAATATCATCGTTGGCTGTTCGCTAACTACAGCGACGATCAGTTTGATACTCATTAGTGGAGGAAAATTTGTCATAACGATGCGGCGAGCTCGACACAAGTATACAATGAAGGAGGAGAGGGGTGTTGGTCTTGATCTCCTTCCACCGTGAACGGGTAGTCTGGGCTTGATATATGTCAGTCCCCCTTGGACCAATCGTTATTTAGGGAGGTGTGAGGAGAAATCCTCGCGCTTCAGCGCGGGGAGGAAGTCAAAGCGGAGGGAAGCCACCATAGCGGAGATAAACCATCACGACGATAATCAGGAGCTGGAAGGTGCCCTGCACTCCTGCGAGTTTCGCGTTCCGTTGGCCGATTTGTCGGATAACTCCATGATCAGGATCGGCCGTGTTCATCTCAAGGTAAACGCGGATTTCACCCGGCAGAATCAGTCCGAACCCTTCGAGATTGAGGACTGTCACGATCGCGAGAGCGGCGAGAATCGCGAGATTGGGCGTTTGGAGGCCCCCGATGGTCAATCCTACCCAGATGATGGACCCGACGAAGGTAACCGAGAACGGCACTAGCCATCGCCAATCTCGCCATGCGTTAAACTGCCAGCCGATCAGCAACAACGGTCCTGGAACATTGACGAGTGTGAATAGCGCAAGCCATGCATGCGGACTCGGTAGCATCCCTGGTTTTCTGATTGCCAGCGTGATTCCACCAAAGATCGCTACAATAGCAATCGTTGGCAACAGAAACGCCGACTTAGGGGTAAACCGCTGAAAAAACTGCGATGCCGATTCCTCATCAAGGCTACCAATAACCGGTCCAATGACCAGCCCCATAAAGATATCAATTCCCGTCCACAGAACGCCTGCCATCACGTGGACGAAGGTATGCTGTTGGAGTGTCCCGACCGTCTGAACATAGCCAAACGCAGCAAACGGCAGGACCACGACGGCGACAGCAAACGCCGGATTCGCTGCCTGTGCCATCCCTCGAATCGTATCACGAATCGTCGTGGACATGCTGTTGTATCGCAGTTAGGCATTCTTATTAAAGTTAGTGTTTCAAAAACAATGATTTATAATATGTTTACTCGTCCGCTATCTACGAGTTCACTTGTGGGGGTTCCCGCCTTGAAAATGTATGATTATTTTCCACAATACGGAGATTCGGAAAAGAGTTTACTATCGTATCATCGAATACATTCATATATCACCAAGATCGACGATCGTTACGATTGGACCTGTGTATAAATGATTCAATTTAAACTGATGTAGACATGCTTCGGGCCCGAGTGAACTACCCCACCCTACTCAGCCGGTGACGCGGCTTCGTTGAGGGTGGGGCT
>JBDGRB010000222.1:0-4039 GCA_042218485.1 Halobacteriaceae archaeon
CTGGAAGAATACAATCAAGGGAGACTATTTTCGGGCACTCCAAACACAGGCTATATAATGGCCTTTTGAGGTCTGTTAATCTCCAGCGTGTTTATTTGTTCGGGAGGGTGGGGGGATGTCTGTAGATTGAGAATCAACATCCGGTAATAGACATTTAGGTGTTCCGTTGTTCACATGTCGATATTCATATGGAGTATTCGCCAACGGATGAGCAGGGTTATGCCGACTATTTACACAGGCTGCCCGTAATTCACCAAAGGCAGCAACCCGAGCACGGATCCCACGCCAGTGATATTCCCCTTGTGAAGGAATTGATATATCATGTTGATCGGTATAATCGGATCGACGATTATTGATGACAAATGTATTCACATTTGCTGCCAAATCATTGTGATCGATGATAACACCTACATTCGCATTCGGAGGTGCTCTATCAGCAAGCACATCAAGGCCTAAATGGAGAGCTCGATATTCCGCGACATTGTTATCTGGCGCATCATCTGCTATAGAAATACGAGTGACACGATCGCCTGTATGTCCCTCAATAATTACCCCTAACCCACTACCATCTGCAGAGAATGACCCATCAGTGGCTACATAATAATCCCGTTGGTGTGTGGTAGGGGGATGTGCAATATGAGGAGTTGGACTTTCATCAAAGATATCCCGTAATGTCTGCCTGCCTCCAACGGCCATAAAGTCACTTGATGCTCAAGAACGTAAAATCTAACGCACTGGATCGATTGTCTCCCGTTGGCAAGCTATCCCGCGCTACTTGCGCCTGTGGAGTGCTCCTCAAGGGGGCGTAGCCTGTAGGAGTTAAAATAAGTCAGGAAATCACAGACTGGGTACCCAACTCCTTTGCCAAAAATACAACGCTAAAAGAAGAGACACCTTCTAGGGTCGCGTGACGGTCACGATTTTAACCTATTAGTTTGGTATAATATCGTGGTCCAACTCCTAGCAGTTCATCTTCTCAAAGAGGCATCGGAAAAAACAAACCTCTATGTTCCAAACGCTCACATATGCAGGCTCGTGACATCATGACGAGTAATGTTGAATCGGTGACAGAGGATGAATCGGTTAGTGATGTGTTGACAAAAATGGCACGGCGAAATTATAATGGATTTCCAGTCGTGAATGATGAGGGAGAACTCGTAGGTATTGTTACCCAACGCGATCTCGTCGATATCTTTCAACCAAGTGATAGGACGTTGTGGATCCCAATTGGATTACCACCCTTTTTAGAAACGGTAACGTATGGATTTGATCTCTCATGGGATGAACTCGATACAGAGCTAGATTTGATGAAGAATGCGAACAGGCCCGTCAAAGAGATTATGTCAGTGGATGTGAAAACTGTTCGACCAGATGCCTCTCTGAATACGATAATTGAAATATTGGCGCTTGATGATCGTGATATTAACCGGATTCCAGTCGTAGAAAATGATCAAGTAATCGGTATTATAACCAGAGAAGACGTCATAAAAACAATCTGGGAAGCAGATCTCATCACAAACGAATGATAAATCTGCTACCAAAATAATCAAGCTGCCCCGGCGCGATGTTTGTGTCCCACAACTAATGTCAAGCCATGAAATCCCATCAATCCGGATAAGAGCAAAAGCTGATTGGAACCAAATATGCCACCGACCAGTAACGGAAGATACACGAACGGCAACATGATAGCTGTGTAGAAGGCAAGAACGACGATCGGTTTCTTAACCATCTTTCGCCACCACGTACCGATGGCATCCATTGGCGGATCACTCCCATCATGAAAGGGGCTCGGGGCGGAGATTGACGATTTCGACATGTTGGTCACCTCACGCTCAAACATACACGCGACCAGTCCTTATACCCCTAATATTGTTAAGTCAAATTTGATCAAATTCAGATGAATAAACGTAACTGTAAATGATTTTATAACGGATTGAGAAAATTCATAACGGTTTATACCGCCAGGAAAATCGATTATTGCTGATTTGGATGAGAATCGTATATATGCTTATGCCCAATCCCAACGATCACGCGGATCGATATCGTCCTCCGATGCATCATAAATTTGCTCTCCATTAACAAATACGTACTGAGCATCAGTTTGAAACTCATAGAATCGTCCATCCCAGACAACTAAATCCGCATCTGTTCCCGCTTCAATTGTTCCAACGCGATCTTTAATACCAAGAATCTCAGCTGGATAGCGGGTAACCGTTTCTAAGGCGACATCTTCAGGTAGACCTTCACGAACAGCCAACCCGACACAGACATCAAGGTGCTCTTGAGGTAAAACTGGGGCATCAGTTTGAATGGCAATTTTTACCCCTTCTTTGTGTAACAATCCTGGGGTTTCAAATGTTATATTTCGGAGCTCATATTTTGATGCACTGGAAAAAGAGGGTCCGATTACCGCAGGGACATTACGTTTAACGAATTCATCAGCAATTACGTGCCCCTCAGTTGCATGCTCGATCGAGAGGTTATCAATATCAAATTCATCGGCAATGCGAAAAACGGTCATGATATCATCTGCCCGATGAGCATGTACCCTTAGTGGGAGGTCTCCTTCAATAACCCGTGCCAGATTTTCTTTGCCGAGGTCCCGATCGAAAGGTTCGTCATTACTTGTGGCATTTTCCCGTTGGTCAATATAATCCTCAGCTTCCATTAGCGATCTCCGAAGAGTCGCAGCCACTCCAGGTCGTGTCGACGGTTCACGGTCGAAACCTTCGCCGTGGAATCGCTTTGGATTTTCACCCATCGCTGCTTTCATCCCGTCCTCTTTGATGAGCATTTCATCGGCAATGTCACCGTGAGTTTTCATTGAGCATATAACGCCACCTATCACATTGCCACTCCCCATCCGAGCACTAACAGTTGTCACTCCACCCTGAAAGGCAAATTTCAGTTCTTCGTCACGTGGATGAAATCCATCAAGTGCATTCACATGGGGGGTTACTGGGTCAGTTCCCTCGTTGATATCCATATCCTCGGGTTCGCCCCATTCAGCCATGCCTGCATGGCTGTGGGCATCAATAAGACCAGGTGTGACTCTTGCCCCGTTAACGTCGAGTTCGTTCGCTTCTGATGGAATGTCGATATTGCCAACGGCAGCAATTTTGCCGTTTTTCATTAAAATATCACCCTCGATCATTCCTTGATCCGTTGCGGTCTCAATTTTCGCATTCAAAATAGCTTGCATAGCCTTGGAGACAAGGATGGTCGGTGAAAAGGTTTCGATTTATTCTATTATAAATAATTTCGAATAGGTGTTATCATTGCCGATAATTTCAGGAATTTGAACGCCATATCTTAATGTCATTCCTGAAATCGTGGATCCCGATTTTGTGGTTTTTCCTCATCGGTCTCAATTTCCATGAGTTCCCGATTATAGGCAGACGCTATCGCAACCAGAACGAGCGAAACGGCACCACCCACGATCCCAAATGTCAGAAGCATATTTCCTTGCGGTTGAATGGGGATGGCCATCAATCCCAGTCCAAGAAATGTTAATATCACAGAAAGCGCTGTCAACCCCATACTAAAGGTTGCGACGAATTCGGCTATTCGTTTTCCCGATAAAATATCACTCGCCGTCACGATATATAACTATATACTGCTGTAAGCTATTAGAAACTTTCCTTCACTGTGAGTTGCCACGGTATTTTGCTGCGGTGGATTTATTTATGCCGGAATGGCCTCCTTATCTTCAAGATAATCATCCTCCCACTCACGTCTTGCCTCGATTTCACGTCACCCGCGGTCAGTCAACTGATAATAATTCGTTCGTTTGTCAATTTCGCCTTTTGTCACAAGTCCTTGCTTGACGAGCGTGTCAAGGTTCGGATAGAGGCGGCCATGATGAATCTCGTTTTCATAGTAGTCTTCGAGTTCTTCCTTGATAGCTAGTCCATGTGGTTCATCCAATCCTGCTATAACATACAACAAATCACGTTGGAACCCTGTCAGGTCGTACATTGTTACGTATAAATATAATTTGTCTGTTATGTTAAGGCTTATGGCAAATCACGTCCCAAAG
>JBDGRB010000135.1:0-3921 GCA_042218485.1 Halobacteriaceae archaeon
ATCGAGTCGTTCTTCGAGATCTTCAATTTCATTCCGCAATTCTGCAGCATCTTCCGTTTCTAGTGCCGCTAATCTATCCTCAAGGCCTTGCAGATGGGTTTGTTTTTCTTCCTCTTCGACACTCGTTTTCTGGGCATAGACCTGTTCATCGATATCATACACATCCTTCTCCTCAAGATCGGTTACCGAGAGGACGACATCCAATTTTTCTCGATCAATTCCTAACACCCATTCATGGGGGATGCCTTCCTCATCGAGAGCGTCGAGAATTGTATCTTTGTCTTTGAGATGTCGTTGCTCGCGAGTCGTGCGTTGAACTGTGCCATATCGACCATGGAGTTTCCCAGCAGGCCCGATATGTTCTAACAAGACATCACCGATGGACTTCCGAAGCCGATTTGAACCATGTTGAACATCCGAAAGAAGGACATAAATATCGACAAGTTCCTCTGCACTCAATGATTCTGGGCGACTTATGTCCAGTCGCTCGATAGTATCCGCCAATAAAAGTGCATCATCGTGGACCCGTTCAGACGGTGTTCGAGTCGTCCATTCCGGTTGCAAAAACGGACTCTGGTTCTTTTTGCCAGATGTACTGGCCTTGATTTGATTGGCCTGTTGATCGACGACGAACTCTGGCATGAGACTAACCACCGAGACATACGGTTCAACACCTGTTGGGAGATTATGAATAGCGAATCCATTCGACTCGGATTCAAGTTGATCGAAGAGTATCTCGAACTGGCTGTGCCAGAGTGTTCGCTCTTCCCCTGAATCAATAAATTCAATGATAATCCGATCTTCCTTGACTGCATTCACAGTGAATGCCTCCTCCGAAGACGGTGTTACAAGGACAGAATCCTGATCAAGATTCATACAGGCTTCTTGCAGATCAGCCCAGAGTGAATTCTGATTCATATGCGGAAATTCGGTGGCCATCACAAAAACGATTGTTGCAGTTAGAATCCAAGAGTAAGGCATCTTCAGAAAGCGTGAGCGTCTGATATTAATTTTCAGATCCCAGTTCTACATGAAGATCGACAGCTATCGTATGCCCTGGTGTGGCAAGTAAGGGATTGATATCGAGATCTGCTATTTCTGGTATGTCTGTAGCCAAGATGGAAAGTCTAACAAGTGCATCAATGATACCCTCAATATCAACTTCCTCAGTACTCCGCGCTCCTTTAAGGATTGAATACCCGTCTATATCTCTGATCATCTGCCGCGCTCTGTGGTCATCAAGCGGTGCAAGTGCGAGGGCAATATCATCCAGTTCTTCGATAAATACACCACCAAGCCCGAACATAACCAATGGACCAAAGCGGGAACTCGATATCCCAATTGCCGTTTCAACGCCGTCATCTATGTCTATCATTTCCTGAACAACAACACCATCGATCCGAGCTGCCGGACAATTATCCTGAACGGTTGAGAGGAGGTCTTCATAACTTGTTAAAACTGAATCTGGCGGGACATCGGTCCGTATTCCGCCGACATCACTTTTATGGACGATATCTGGACTGACGACCTTGAGAACTACGTCAGAACCGATATCGTGTGCAATTGAAGCTGCCTCCTCAGCGGATGTCGCAAGCTCCCACATCGGTGTCTCAATTCCACATGCCTCAAGAATGGATAACGATTCGGGGCCAAGAATATCTCTATCGTTGCTTTGAGCTTGATCAATAAGAGTCTCGATACTATCATAATCAACCGCGATGTCAGGTGGATCGACAGGTGGCCGTTCACGATAGGTCTGATATGTTTGCAGGGCGTTTACGCCTCTTGCAAGCCTGGATGGCTCCGAATAGTTCGCAACATTGTACTGTCGAAGTGCTCGTCTTGTTGCATCACTGAGGGTTCCACCCATAAGACAGGTGAGTACGGGTGTATTACGGATCTGTGCCTGTGAACCGACCGCAGTAATGAGATCTGAATATTCAATAAGCGGATGAGGTGTCGAGACAGTGATACCGATATCCACATTGGAATCCGCAATGACAGTATCAATCGTCGCAGCAAACCGATCAGCATCGGCATCACCAAGGATATCAACCGGATTGGTTGTCGATGCCGGTTCAGGGAGCGTCTGTGACAAATGAGATTGTGTCTCCGGCTCAAAACTTGCTAACTCACAGTCTTCACTATCGAGGGCATCAGTTGCTAAGACACCTGGCCCTCCAGCGTTCGTAATGACTCCAATATTCTCCCCATCAGGAAGTGGTCCAGTTAATGCTACCGCATAGTCAAGTAAGGCTTCAGTTGAATGTACTTGTAAAACGCCTGCCCGTTTGAATGCTGCCTCGATGGTTTTGGTGTCATTAACGAGCGCTCCAGTATGCGATTGAGCGGCTTTTGCGCCTTGTTCGGTGCGGCCGCCCTTCAGGACGACAACTGGTGTTGATGATATTATAGTTGATGCCGTCTCGACAAAGTCTTCACCATGAGCGATATCTTCGAGATAGGCAATAATTACATCCGTCCCTGGATCGGCATCGAAATATGACAGAAAGTCGGTTTCATCGATGACTGCCTTATTGCCGACAGAAACGATATTTCGAAAGCCAAGACCTCGATCACTACCCATCCCTATGGTGGCAGTAATGAATGCCCCTGACTGACTGATGACTGAAATGGATCCAGGTGTTGGATGACGGGGACTGAACGTAGCATTGAGTCCCGAAATCGTGCTCATCACACCCATCGAATTTGGTCCAACAAGCGTCAGATCATATCTACTTGCTATGGTACGAAGCTCCCGCGTATAGGTTTCACTACCCGTTTCTTTGAATCCCGCCGAGACAACAATGACCGTCTCGATGCCGGCTTTACCGGCATTTTCTACTGCTTTGATTGCCTTTTCGGGAGGAAGCGCAATCACAGCGAGGTCAGCATCGTCTACAGCCGTTAATGTATCCTTAGCTTGGTACTCGAGTACTGTCTCAGCCCGGGGACTAACTGGAATAATATCACCCATAAATTCACTGAGATTTTCCATTAAGATCCTGCCGATCGAATCCTCACGATCAGTCGCTCCCACCACGGCGACAGTATCTGGGTTGAATAAATCAGCCAGTTTGTATTGATCTTCAGTTTCAGGTATCGAGGTCAATGTTTGGGGTACTTCATCCGCTGTCGCGTTGGATGCAAGATTGGATCCATCAACGTCGGATATCGATGAGTGTAGATGTGATTGCTCGTCTGCTGGCGGTGTCATTAACGCACTCACCTGCGGGCCAGTTAATGGCGCTGTATATTGTCCTGCAGTCGTTTCTGTGAGTGAAATATTTGTTTCCCTGAAGGCTTGTGGATCCTCGATGATTAAACGGCTCCCGCCATTTGCAACCGCATAGGCAATGGCTTGCCGAGCAAGTTCTGTGTCTAGATTGGTATTTTGGTAATCAGGATCAACATCGATCTGGACGGTATATGTTCCATTTTCGGTTGTTTGCAACCACGTATATCCCAGTATCGTGTCCTCGATTGCTGCTGTCAGGATGAGATCATTAGCTCGGATTTGTGATCCCTCAGGTAAGGTGAGATCTTTGGCACTTTCCTCATATGGAGGATCGTCAGGTGTTATGAGATATCCTTGCCCAGTTGAATCCACAAATCGGGGGCATCGGGGCGGACAAATAGGAGTTCCTTCACACTCAGTTGGCCGCCAAACTGGACAACGTTGGGACTGAGTCATATATTTATCTACGGCCTCCGAACGAAAGGTCTTAGACCGCTATATAGACGGGATTTAAATACGATATGGAATGTAGTGGATGATCTCTCTGGAAATGATCCTTGAGATTCCATCTTGCCAAGTCTCCAGAACCTCAAATCAAGTTGATAAGGGACCGATTGGTCATTAAGTTTAACAAAATCGGTTTCGAGGTATTGGGTGATGACGACTACTGACGAGAATGCAGG
>JBDGRB010000027.1:0-3917 GCA_042218485.1 Halobacteriaceae archaeon
ATTATCGCCATGTATTTTCTTTATCGATGAATTCGATTTCGTGGCCAAAACACGACGCAGTGATGAACATGCCGCTATCAAACGAGCAGTCAATACGTTATTAAAATCAATTGATGAAATCAGTCTGATCCAAGATGATGTCTTATTGATTGGCGCAACGAACCATCCAGATCAATTAGATTCAGCTGCATGGCGACGGTTTGATGAAATTTTGAATTTTCCAAAACCCGATAAACAAATGCGGGCTGATATCCTTCGGGTAATTACTCGGGACATGAAAATTGACAATTTCGATCCCCTCGAACTTGCGGAAAATACAGAGGATCTGACGGGTAGCGATTTACGATTGGTCCTTCGGGAAGCAGTCTTGAATGCCTTGATGGAAGACCGAACAACGTTAACACAGGATGACCTGTTGGATGCGATTGAGAATTTCGAGGAACGTGATAACCTAAAACGGATGGACGTCATGGAAGGAGAAACATCGGAATTGGTTGGTGATGGCAACGGTAGTCATTCACATTGACGTAATGAGCGAAATAATATTTTGGAGTCGAAATCTTCAGCCCTGTTTTATGGATTAAAATATATCGAGGCTACTTTGTTCTCGTGCGAATCCCGTCGGTTCCTTTTCCCACTCTGTGTTTTGTTCACGTAAGTGCGCTGTATCGATAGTCGGTTTATCGCCAGATTTGAATCCTTCACAGGATGGGGAACAGGCTCGATTTGGATTGACGACTCGATCGTAATAGGTGCACATTGGCAACCCCGATTCTGAGGGTTCCATATGGGCACAGGCAGGTAAATCGGCGATTCGCCAGCCTTTGCCAAATGCTAATTCTGCGATTCGACGCCGCTTGTGATGTTTCTCTGTTTGTGATACTGGTTTTATATCAACACGCGTGGGCGTTGTTTCAGTAATATCATATCCTGTCGCTTGCACATTGAGTTGTGTTGGATCTCTGATAACAGTCAAAGACGATGTTTCAGGATCAAATCGCCAGATACCGATTTCGTCGGGGAGTCGATGTAAATGGGCTTTCGTGACATATGATGTCGTAGCAACGATTATTTCATCAAACAGCTGTAATGCAAGGTCTTTATCCAATTGAAGGGATAGATTGCCTGGATCATTTAAGTTTGGTTTGTTTTCAATCCCCGTAAGTGTATCATACCATACAGGATAGTCAGTGACTTGGCGTATGACTGGTTGTTTGTCTTTTCGAGTGAATTCGAAAAACCCTGCCTTGACAGCTTGTTTAACAATTCGGTTGGTGTGTTCCGGATGTTTGTCAAATACTTCAGATACCGGTTGCCATTTGCCCGTGCTTACAGGTACTTTGATTGCTTCAGGTGGAATTGTCGAACTTCCAAGCGAGAGACGTTTCTCAAATGCTGGACCAGGGGAAACATGGACGATATCCATAACTCTATTGGCGCCCCCACCATGGATACTCGCTCCAAGTTGCCGTGAGATTATCCCGCGGCGGTGATTTTCTAAATATTCACATAAGTTGAGTTCGAACGCAAATTCCTGCACAAACACTCTATACGGATTTCAGGCCTAAAATTTCAGGGATCGATATATTGCCTTTTTCGATTCAAACCGACAGCGAGCCATATTCTCGGATAATAACAGTAGGTTTATCAGGCAATCAAGGCCAAAGTTCGACTAAGATTATTCGATGGCAGGAAATCAACAACCGGAGGTTAATATCGGTCTTGTTGGCCATGTCGACCACGGCAAGACGACTCTCGTCCGGGCACTCTCTGGTGAATGGACCGATCAACATTCGGAGGAAATGAAACGGGGAATTTCCATTCGGTTGGGATATGCAGATGCAACCTTCAGAAAGTGTCCAGAAGGGGATGAGCCGAACTCCTATACTGTTGAATCCACCTGTCCAGACCATGATATCGAAACCGATATACTTCGAACTGTTTCATTCGTGGATGCTCCTGGTCATGAAACCCTTATGGCCACGATGTTGTCAGGGGCAGCACTCATGGATGGAGCAGTTCTCGTAATCAGCGCTACAGAACCGGTTCCACAACCCCAGACGGAAGAACATCTCATGGCACTTGATATAAACGATGTGGATAACATCGTCATCGCCCAAAATAAGATTGATTTGGTGGATGAAGAAACTGCTCGAGACAATTATTCTCAAATTCAATCATTCATAGAAAATACGGTCGCTGAAGGGGCTCCTATTGTTCCGATTAGTGCTGAACAGGAAGTCAATATAGATATTCTCATACAAGCAATTCAAGAAGAAATCCCGACGCCTGAACGGGATCCTCAAGCAGATGCTGAGATGTTTGTTGCCCGCAGTTTCGATATAAATCGTCCAGGAACGACGTGGGAAGAGCTGCAAGGCGGCGTTCTTGGAGGGAGTCTTGTTGCCGGAGAACTCAACGTTGATGCAGAAATAGAACTTCGACCAGGTCGAGAGGTCGAAGAAGGCGGTCAAACCGAATGGAAACCCATATTCACTACGGTCCGATCACTACAGGCCGGCGGTGAAATGGTTGAATCCGCCACGCCAGGCGGTCTTTTAGGTGTTGGGACGGGATTGGATCCAGCCCTCACAAAAGGTGATGCATTAGCTGGCCAGGTCGCCGGTCCCCCAGATACATTACCTCCTGTCTGGGATAATTTTACAGTTGAAGTAGAATTACTTGACCGATTAGTTGGCGAGATGGATAATGATGAAATCGATGAGATTAGTACAGGCGAACCATTAATGTTAACCATAGGGACAGCCACGACAGTTGGATCCGTGACAAGTGCTCGGGATGGAGAATGTGACGTTGCGTTAAAACGACCAGTATGCGCCCGCGAGGGTGATCGCATTGCAATTAATCGACGGGTTGGGGCTCGGTGGCGTTTAATTGGCGTAGGAACACTCAGCGGATGATTATAGCTATGGATACAAATGCGTTAATGATGCCAGTTGAACTCGATATCCGCGTCTTTGATGAGTTAGATCGACTCTTCGATTCATATGAACTCGTTGTTCCCGAAGCAGTTATGGCTGAATTACGCGAACTTTCGCAAAGAGAGGGAACTGCAGGAACTGCCGCGTCGGTCGGATTAGATCTTGCCGAACGGTGCCGTGTTGTAAACCATTCATCGTCATATGCAGACGATGCGTTAGTCGAGTTAGCGGACGAAAATGTCGTTGATGCCGTCTTGACAAATGATACACCCCTAAAAAATCGATTATTGGAGCAACGGATTCCGGTAATTCATTTAAGGGGCCAGAATCAACTCCAATATACTCAACCATAAAATTTCATACCATGTATAAACGCGTTACTTTAAAGGATACCGTTGAAGTACCACCACAACATCTTGATGACGTGACAGCGGACCGTATCAAACAATTATTACAAGATAAGCTTGAAGGGCGTATCGATGAAGAAGTTGGCAGTGTCATTACGGTTATAGAGGTTCATGATGTGGGCGAGGGAGCAGTGTTGCCAAACCGCCCAGGCGTGTATTATGACGCAGAGTTTGATGCGATCACATATGATCCACAAATGCAAGAAGTCGCTGATGGCGAGGTCGTAGAAGTAGTTAATTTCGGTGCATTTGTCGGAATCGGTCCAATTGATGGGCTATTGCATGTATCACAAATATCGGATGAGTACCTTGCTTTTGATGAAGAAAACCAACAACTCGCCTCTCGAGAATCGAATCAAACGCTTGGAGTTGGTGATGCTGTCCGCGCTCGTATCGTCACGAAAAGCATCGATGAACGCAATCCCAGAGATAGTAAAATCGGATTGACCGCCAAACAGGTCGGCCTCGGAAAATTAGGTTGGTTACGGGAACAACGCGAAGCGCAAACAGCGGAGGGTGAATAATGGCTGATGATCGCTTGGTATGTCGGGATTGTCATTTTGTTGTG
>JBDGRB010000141.1:0-3909 GCA_042218485.1 Halobacteriaceae archaeon
GACCAGACTGCTTACCAATGTCGGGCATGTAATACACGGTTTCATACTGACCGTGATACATGTCCGGAGTGTGGCGCTGATGAGGTTGTTCCTGTCAATACAGGAGATGAGACTGATTCCACGTAGCATGCTTAAATAAACAATAAATCGAATACAACGATGAAATTGAATATTCCTATTGTTAGCTTGAGTTAGCCACGGCTACAGCGGTGATTTTTGCTTCGATCCTTCTATAAATTCTTTACTCAACTACTGACGAGTGCAACCTCGCAATCGCTATAAGCGAATCACCCCAGAGATATCAGCGAAACGATCCACCCCAGTTGCCGCCATGGACCATTTCTTCGACATCCTTCCGGCGACGGGTGTCGGCTGAGCTTTCGATACGTTCATCTTTGGGGTGTCCGACAACAATTGCACCAATGGGATCGTACTCCTTTGGGACGTCGAAGGTGTCCCTGAGAGCGGGCCAGTCCTCCTCGGGAATGCCAAAAAATAACGCGCCGAGTTCCTCCGCAACGGCGGCATGAAGAATATTCAATGCAGCCATCCCAGTATCGATATACCAGTACGGGACCGGCCACAGCGATTCGTCACGGTCAGTATAACCCTTATCTGGTTCAGCATACCGATCAAAATAGATTTTCTTGCTGGCAAACGGCACTACCACTAATGGTGCCCGCCGGACACGCTCGGGTTGCGTATTGTGTTCGTTGGTCGACCAAAAACGACCACGATCTTCGGATGATTCTAATGCAAGAAAGGCAAAACCTTGACTAAAGCCGGCTGATGGTCCCTGAAGACCGGCGGTTACTATTCGTTCAACTTGTTCTTCTTCAATGGGTTTGTCATGAAAATTTCGGACCATGCGTCGTCGATAGATAGTCTCATAGTAGTCCATACGGGTTCGGTACGAACCCACCTGCTTAAGTATTACCCGATATCGTGGGTTGATCCACATAAAATGCTCATTTTATAAAACACTCACTGTGAGACTCGGTCTTATGCGTAACATAGAATCTATCTATTTGGATGAAGACGGATCTGTCCAACGTGTTGATCCACAGTTTGCGTGGATGATCGAATGGGAAAATCATTGAAGCAGACGATATGGTGTTATTTTTAGCCACTGTTCTCGACTTACCGAGTGATACCAGTACTTGAATGACAAAATACGACGGTTTCCTGATATTTGCTCTATTCTCGACCCATCTCAACCCCAGTGAATTCGAATCGTGCCCCACCTTCTTTGCTTTCTGTCAAAGTAATTCTCCAGCCATGAGCTTCAGCAATCTGTTTCACGATTTGGAGACCTAATCCGGAGCCATTCTCAGTCGTTGTATAGCCAGCATCAAACACATCGTCGCGATTTTCTTCATCAATGCCAGGTCCATCATCACTGACAAAGAAGCCATTATCAAGATCTCCAATAGTAACAGTCATGTCATCCCCGCCATGTTCGACTGCGTTATGGATCAGATTCTCCAATAGTTCCTGCAATCGGGTATAATCTGCCAAAATTTCTTTGTTTGTGTTAATATCAATATCTGCATTGTCGGTCTCAACATTACTCCAACATCGATTGACAGTATTTTTAAGATTTACTGGTTCTTTATCATCAACCCGCTGACCCTCGCGAGCCAGTGTGAGTACATCCGAAATGAGTGTTTCCATGCGTTCGTGTGCATCCTCGATGCCAGCAAGATGGATGCTATCACATTCTTCTTGGGCCAATTCCAGTCGCCCTTCGGCAATATTGAGGGGATTTCGTAGATCATGACTAATTATATTAGCAAATTCTTCTAAGCGTTCGTTTTGCCGTTTCAATTCCTGTTTTCGTTCCTTACGTGCGGTAATTTCACGAACTAATGAGAGTGTCGCGGGCTCGCCATCGTGTTGAATTGGGCTTACATTGATTTCGATTGGGATTCGTTCATCATCATTTGATATAATCTCTATCTCGTATAAATCGGAGAGTTCCCCATCTTTATCCGCTGAACATGCTCGATGGTATTGCTGAACAATATCACGATACTCCGGTGCCATAAATTCATCCATTGGCATATCCACGAGTTCGTCTTGGGAATATCCAATCAACTCAGAAAAACGAGGATTTGTAAATTTGATGTCTCCATCATGAGCAATGACAACCCCATCATTCATCATCTGGACAATTTGCTCCATCAATTGAATTTGTTGTGCATATTCTTTGCGTTCGGTTATATCACGACTGACGGCGACAACACCATCGAATTTGCCCTCGGTTGAGATTCGGTTGAGTCGATACTCAAATGTAACTTCATCGCCATTAGGGGGATCCATGGTAAATTCACCCCAAAACTCCTCTCGTACACCTTCGGTGAGTTCCTGAAAGGGGTCATTTTCATGCTGTGATCGAAGGTCCTGAATAAGTGGGCTCGTTTTTCCCTCAAGTTCAGTTGGTGTCGTACCATGGAGATCGGCCAATGCTTTGTTAACGACTTCATACTGCCCGTTTTCATCTACAATACAAGCAACATCAAGCATGGAATCAACTAGTTTTTGGTATCGTTGTAATTTTCGTTCCCTAACTTTGCGGTCACTAATATCTGTATACCAAGCATACCATCCATCTGCAAGCCCCTCTTCCACACCATATGGAATGATATGTAAGAGAAATTCACGAGTTCCTTCATCCGTTATCCGTTCGACTTCACCGACAGTGGCTTCGCCTGACCGCACCTGATCGCGGAATTCCGTATACCGATCCCGCTCATATTCCGGAACAAGTACTTCGCCGACATCTTTTCCGATGATTTCATTTTGTTCGTACCCAAACACCTCCGCAAACGCTTTATTAACATCGGTAATAAGTTGTTTGCCATCCGGAGCTACTGTTCCTGCAATGACCGGCCCCGGTGCATTTTTAAATAGGGCTGTTCGTCGATCGCGTTCTTCTCGAAGTGATTCCCGCATCTCAAATGCATACAATGTCTGGGCAATATCAGATCCAAGTTCGGCGAGTAATTCCCGTTCCTCATCATCAAAGGCATTTGGACGTTCTGCATACACGACTAGCTCACCATACAAGATGGTATTGTATTCTAATGCAACTGCAGCGATAGAATGACAATCCTGTTCGAGTGCATGCTCACCCAACGGGACAGATTCTGGATCCGTCGATATATTTTGGATCACGGCCACGCCACTCTCCAAGATCGCCCTTTCAGCAGGTCCACTTTTAGTTTCGTTATTATCAATCGAGACCGTTACTTCCTCAAGAACGTCCTCTTCGATGCCTGCCGATGTTCGTGGCCGGATTTGATTTGAATCATGATCAACTGTTCCGATCCATGCGAATTTATATGGATCCGACTTACTGAAAATTTCACACACGCGAGTTTTAACTTCCTCTTGTGATTCCGCCCGCACGAGCGCTTGATTGATATCGCTTGCAAGCGTTCGAATTCGATCGAGTTCGGTCGCCCGCTTTGTCGCCCGATATTGTTCAACAGCATTCATTATCCGATTTGCAAGTAATTCATAATTTTCCGTGCCAGATCCTTTCTGTAGATAGTCGGTTACACCAGCGGCAATGGCATCACTGGCAACCTCTTCACTACCTTTACCAGTAAAGAGAATAAATGGGAGATCAGGGTAGTTCTCGCGAACGGTTTCAAGCAGTTCGATACCATTCTTACCAGGCATGTCGTAATCCGAAACAATGCAATCTATCTCTGTCTCGGCAAGTTTATCGAGGCCTTCGCTGGCGTTCGTTGCTGTTTCAACAGTGAGGGCCTCATGTTCGCGTTCCAAAAATGTCGCAACCATAGACGCAAAATCAGGTTCATCATCGATATGGAGAACGCGAACCGGTGAAAAAGGGGGACCCATTATAATTAGTTCATAAATTGGTTAATATTATGAATA
>JBDGRB010000081.1:0-3897 GCA_042218485.1 Halobacteriaceae archaeon
CATATCGACCGCGTTACTCCACTGGCACACAAAGCCCACCAACAGACGGACTTCCCAATTGGGGACATTACCTGCTTTAACGTCGATTTCTCGCGTGAATTTCGCTACTGTCTTGAGACTGATACCGACCCAACACCGACAGGTGATCTTTCGACACTTCGGCTCGCCGTTCCAGTCGCCCAGACAAGCGGTGATGTATATACCAAACTCAGTATCGATGACCAGACGATCACCGGATCCCAATCAGCAATACTCACAGCTATCCATGAGGCAGTCGAGAAACAGGATCCGGATGTCCTCATCTGTTCGACAAGCGATATTATTCCAACGCTCTATGATATGGCAGCAAACACCGATATGAACGAATTCACATTGAGCCGATGGCCAGAGGTCGGATATCAACAACTCGCGAGTCGATCAACATACTCCAGTTACGGGCAAGTTGGCCATTCGCCTGCTCGCTATAATATTCCAGGACGGGCGATTATCGATGAATCAAATACTTTCTTCTATGGTGAGACAAATCTCGATGGCATTATCGATCTCGTTTCTCGCTCGCATAAACCACTCCAGGAGCTTGGGTGGGCCTCGATTGGCAATGTCCTTACCGCAATTCAAATCCGTGAAGCCAAAACCCGCGATGTATTAACGCCGTGGCACTCCTGGCGGCATGAATTTTTCAAGCCAATGGGTACGCTTCATGATGCCGATCGCGGTGGATTCATTTTTGCACCCGATGTTGGATTGCATGAAAACGTACACGAACTTGATTTTTCCAGTCTCTATCCAAATATTATCTGTACATACAACATCTCGCCCGACGTGATCCGCTGTGACTGTCACAGTGATCGGGATGACGTGCCTGGTCTTGACTATGCCATCTGTGAGCAAGAGGGGTATCTCGTTGATGTTCTCCAACCGCTAATCGATGATCGGGATGCAATCAAGGATGCAATCCAGAACGAACAACAGCGAGAAAATCCCGATCACGAACGCCTCACCGAACTTGAGGGGCGATCGGATGCACTCAAGTGGATCCTCGTCGCCTGCTTTGGCTATCAAGGCTTCAATAATGCCAAATTCGGGCGGATTGAATGTCACGAAGCGATCAACGCCTTTGCCCGAGAAATCCTGTTAACCGCAAAACAACACCTCGAAGCTGGTGGCTGGCAGGTCGTCCATGGGATTGTCGACTCCATCTGGGTAACGCCGGATCCAGACGTAACAGATACCGACCGAACGCCACTTGAGACACTGGCAACTGATATTACTGAGGCAGTCGATATTCGCCTCGAATATGAAGCCTCCTATGATTGGGTTGCATTCGTTCCCCAGCGAGATAGCGATGCCGGTGCATTAACGAAGTATTTTGGGAAACGAAGCGATACAGCGGAGTTTAAAGTACGAGGTATCGAGGCACGCCAACGCTCAACGCCGCCATTTATTGAAACGGTCCAACGCGAATGCCTCGACATTCTTGATGAGACCCGCTCGCCTGCAGCTGTTATCTCACGGTTAGAACAAGCTATTGAGACACTCTATACCGGCACTGTGGATCCAGCCGATCTTGTTGAGACAAATCGAGTTTCAAAAACAATCGAAGCATACACCCAGTATACCCACAACGTCGCAGCCCTAGAACGGGCTCGGGACCAAGGCATCTCGATTCATCCTGGGCAAGATGTCACATATGTCGTGACTGATGACGACAAATCAACTCGGGATCGCGTTGCACTTGCACACGAGGATATTGACACATATGATCCTGCCTATTATGAAACTGAGTTGATCCGTGCCATCGAAAGCCTGCTCTCGCCGCTTGGCTGGGATCGGGACGCAATCAAACAGGAACTTTCAGAGACACACAAAGAAAAAATACAGCAGTATCTTTGAGACATGAACTGGTCTTCCCTACTCAGGCCGAGAGTCACTCCTTGTGGACGGGGAAGTCTATAAGAGGAAATTAGCATTGATATACTCAATAATTTGAGGGTATACCCAACTTATATGGGTATACAAGGAGTAAGATATACTATGGTTGAATCGTGGACAGAGGCGATGACTGCGCGGGAACGGGTGGAGACGATTGCGACGACGCTTTCATCTCCCCGAACTGCTAATTGGATTGCAGAGCAATCCAATGTCAATTGGGATACAGCGAAAAAACACTTAGACGACCTTGTGGATTCGGGGGAGTTGCTCGTTACAGAAGATGATAAATACATACCTGATCCGACAAAGGCATATTTCGACCATCTTCGCGATCTAATTTTCTCTAATGATAAAGCGGAACTCAGAGGTGAACTAGAAGAGATCGCTGATCGAATTGACGAATGGAAAACGGAGTATGAAGTATCATCACCAGAAGAACTTGAAGCAACCTTAGCTAACGATCTATCACCTGCAGAAATACGTGAGCGTCGAAAAGTTTTGCGCCGGTGGGAAAATAGCCTCAATTCGAGAACCAGGATCAAAACAGCACTCAGCTTATATGATGAGATTCGATCGCTCAGACATGATATTCCGGAAAATGTTCAAATAAAACGGGAAGGATAACCAGCTGAGAGCAGGTATCCGAAATGTGGAATCCAATCAAACCGAAGCTACTTCGCCGAGTCCATGATCGGCTCATGCAAACCGGCGGATGTGAAACGGTTCGATATAGACCATCCAGAAATGATCCGAATGAAGTAGTGGCTGAAATTTCGCCTTCTATTTTTCTCGATCGTGAATATTCAGCATCAATTGCACGGCTCCGTGTTGAATTTGACTTCTCTGTGGATCGGTACCATTATTGGATTCAATGGTGGGAGCCAAATACCAACCGTGGGTTTGGATGGCATGCGGATGATACAGAGCCAGAATACGGTCCTGTCCATTTGCAAATCGAATATCCTGATGGAAGTACCGAGCGTCGAACTGCAAAATATATTGAAAACGGACATCCATATCGAAGTTTCGAATATCATTTTGCCGATATTCCGAAGAAAATAGCTGAATTCGATTGGGGTTGAACTGCTCACCGACTACGTTTTATCTCGGATATTGATTCCGTTACTCCTTGCTAATAAGAATGCAGTCTAAAAACTCGTTGAAAAGACCGCATATTGCTCATGGGAATAAGATATTTTATTATAATCGTAGTGAATTCTAAATTATGGGGCAACAACGGGCGGAAGTATCCGGTCCTCTCGATGCTTTCCGCCAATTCTTTACCCTTCAACGTGATATTCTCGTGCTTTCTTTGGCGATGTTTACCTTCAGTCTCGGTTTTCAAATGACGACTCGTTTCTTACCTGATTACTTGATCGCGCTTGGAGCATCTGGGTTTATTGTTGGGCTATTTGCAACAGTTGGAAATATCATTTCGGCGGTCTTTCCCTATCCAGGCGGCGCACTCTCCGATCGGATTGGATCCAGATATGCGCTCACGATGTTTGGGTTGATGTCGACAATCGGCTTTTTAATCTGGCTTCTAACACCAATTATCGGGACGATAACCATTGGGACAGTAACGATTCCAGTATGGATTTGGATTTTTGTCGGACTTATCTTTGCACAGGGATGGAAATCATTTGGCCTTGGGGCAACCTTTGCGGTCGTCAAGCAGGCGACGGATCCATCACGCCTTGCTGCTGGCTTTGCAAGTACTGAAACGTTTCGACGTCTGGCGTTCTTCGCTGGTCCGGTATTGGCTGCGCTCTTGCTTGGGCTGAGTCCTGTGTTTACCGAGAGTTTCCAAGTCGTATTGGCAGTTGCGGTCGGCTTTGGAATTGTCGGTACCGTTGCCCAACATTTCCTGTATGATGCCAGTCAAGACACAATTGGCGATTCTTTCGAAGGGATCCAACAGATTCGGTCCGACCTCAGAGAGATGCCCGATGAACTTCGACCGCT
>JBDGRB010000069.1:0-3887 GCA_042218485.1 Halobacteriaceae archaeon
CGGCGGTCGTTCGTCGGCTGTGTTCGTTTCTGGTGACAAATAACGACGGAAATTCCATTTTCTCCGGCGTGAATGAGTGACGATGCGAATGTTCTATGTCTAAATCAGCAACAACTGTTTAGGGGTGCGGAGGACGTCAAACTCCTGTGAATCGCCTTGGAGTCAATCCCCAAGGTGGTTGTCACACTAATTGTTTTCACTTGTATTCCTTACGATACCCTCGAAACTCGGTGCGGTGTGCTTCTTCATCGGATAATATAGTAATTGCTAAATCTTCGGTCACAGGATCATCTGCCTCACGTGCTAAATTGATCAACGAGCGATACGTTTCAATTGCATCTTCTTCTGCGTCTAATACGCCTTCAATAACGGATAGCACATCTGTACTTTCTTCCGGTGGTTGCAGTGTTTCTTGACTGGCCACAAACGCTCCGGATGCAGGTGGTCGTTCGTCAAGTTGTTTGAGTCGTTGGCCCAACATTTCAGCATGGTTTAATTCTTCTTGAATATCTTGTTGAAGCGAATCTTTCACTTCCTCTGCTCGTAAGCCATCTAAAATGATCGAGTTAGTCAGGTAATTCATTACAGTCTCGATTTCATCATTATACGCCGTTTGTAATGTTTCAGTAATTTCGTCGGTTGTCATCAGGTATATGTTGGTGTTCTAGAAATATAAACGAGATGACTTTATTCTGCAACCCAGGTCTCTTTTGATACGTGGGTTAAGTGTAATTATGGAAAACCGTTTAGATGAAGAATCAAGTCCATATCTTCGACAACATGCAGATAATCCTGTCCACTGGCAGCCATGGGATTCACAGGCACTGTCGTTGGCACAAGAACGGGATGTCCCGATATTTCTTTCGGTCGGCTATTCCGCTTGTCATTGGTGTCATGTCATGGAGGAAGAATCATTTCAAGACGAAGAAATTGCGAAGGTATTGAATAATCATTTCGTTCCGATTAAAGTTGATCGTGAAGAACGCCCAGATGTCGATCGAATTTATATGGCGGTTTGCCAACAGGTGACTGGTCATGGCGGATGGCCCCTCTCAGCATGGCTGACTCCGGATGGCCGTCCATTCTATGTTGGAACATATTTTCCACCTGAACCACAACAAGGCCAACCTGGTTTCAAACAATTATTAGAAGAGATACACAATTCCTGGGAGACTGATAGAGAACAAATAGAACAACGCGCAGATCAGTGGAGTCAGATGGTTAGTGATACAGTCGAATCAGTACCCCAGACAACAACGCAATTAGATTCTGAACTTATCCAACAAGGGGCTGAATCGATTGCGGAGCGGTTTGATGCATCTAATGGTGGCTTTGGTGGAGCACCGAAATTTCCACAATCACGACAACTCCGGTTATTAATGCAAGCCGATTATCGTACAGATGATGAAACGTATCGACATATTATTACTGAAACCTTATCGGCTATGGCCCAAGGTGGTCTCCGCGATTATATTGGTGGTGGCTTCCATCGGTATGCTACAGATGAGAAGTGGATGATCCCACATTTCGAGAAAATGCTATATGATAATGCCGAACTCGCGCAAGCATATATTGATGGATACCAAGTAACTAATAATGAATTATATCGTGATGTTGTTCAGGATATTTTCACATTTATCGAATCAGAAATGACACATGATGGAGGTGCTTTTTATAGTTCAATCGATGCACGGAGTGAAGGGGAAGAAGGCGCATATTATGTCTGGACACCAGATGAAATTTCTGATGCAATCGAGACGCCAGTTGAGGGATTTGATACGGAGACACTGACGGATTTGGTCACTGACCGATTTGGAGTTACACAATCAGGGAATTTTGAGGGACAAACGGTGCTACATATTTCATCCTCAGTAGCCTCCCTTGCAGAATCGTATAATAGTGATACGGAAACAATTGAAAATGCCCTCACAGGCGCAAAACAACAACTTGCTGAAGCACGAGATGCGCGGGTCAAACCCCGCACGGATACAAAAATTTTGACGGATTGGAACGGCCTTATGATAATAGCGCTTGCACGTGGAGGCTGGTTATTTACTAACTCGTATATTGACCAAGCCAAACAAGCCTATCGATTTATCAAATCCGAATGTTGGGAGGATATATTGTATCACCGATATAAAGATGGAGAGTCTGCAGTGGTCGGATACTTATCAGATTATGCCTTTTTGAGTGCTGGTGCACTTACACTGTATGAAGTAACAGGCGATCATACCTACCTCTTGGATGCCATCGACCTTGTACAGAGTATTCTTGATGCGTTCTGGGATCCATCGGATGAAACCCTTTATGAAACACAGGCAAGTGAATCCGATCTCATTGCCCGCCCACAGGAGTTATCCGATCAATCACTCCCCTCAAGTGTGGGTATAGCATGTCAATTATTAATTCGGCTTGACCCATTTGTTACTGAAGACTTCGATAATATAGCGACGACAATATTACAACGACATGGGGAAAAACTGACCCAATCTTCGTTTAATCACCCAACACTCCTCGCGGACGCTGATCTTGCGCAGAATAGCCTGCTCGAAATAATCCCTGCGGGCGATCTACCTGCGGCGTTTCGCACTAGGCTGACCGACAAATTCCTCCCTGATTCGTTGCTCGCATGGCGTCCAGATGAAGATAATATAGGGACGGTTAGCTCTGCACTTCATACCGACTCCGTTCCAATAATTTGGAAAAATCGAACCAAGAAAGATGGACAATCTACATTATATATTTGTCGACAATCGTGTTCACCTCCTCTAACTGAACCATCGGAGATCCAGGACTGGATTGATTCTTTCACTTAATTGTTCGTATGTCTTCTATACGATTTGCGAAGTAAACGATCGCCGGTACCTTTTCATTTTCCACAAATCGCCCAATTTCTTCACCTTGGTACTCTAAGACGATGGTTGGTATGCGATCGATTTCATATTCATCTACCAATGGCCCTTCTTTCTCTTGTGTGACTGGATAAACATTTACTTGATCCGAATCGAGATCTAGATTTTGTAGGGCAGCACCGAAATCTGGTAGTACTCGTCGGCAATCACTGCACCAGTCAGCCCCCCAGATATTGATGGTAATATCGTCGGCAATTCTATTTAGAGTAGTTAACTCATCAGTATATGCATCAGGATCCCAAGAAGGATTCGGATCGAGTGAGGAAAGAGACATCCAGTAAATTATTATTCAGGAATGCTCAATAATTTACAGATTGAGGCATTTCCTGCCGGTGTCCGGTAGGGGTTTAACGCTAAAACTATTATAATAATTCAAATGGATGAAAGCATATTGGAGACGATTGGATCGCCTTTAGTGCGGGTCGAGTCACCGGAGGGTGTCCATATCGCAGCAAAAATTGAATCATTTAATCCAGGAGGTTCAGCAAAAGATCGACCTGCCCTCTATATGATCCGACGGGCCGAAAAATCAGGAGACCTTTCGCCAGGAGGGGAAGTCATCGAAGCAACAAGTGGAAATACAGGCATTGGTCTTGCCATGGTTTGTGCAGTTCGTGGATATGATCTTACGATCGTTATGCCAAAATCAAAATCGAAAGAACGTCGCCAGATCATGAAAGCCTACGGGGCGACGATCGAACTCATTGAAGGTGATATGCAAACGGCCAATCAACACGCTAAAAATATTGCTGAAAAACGCGATGCAGTATTGATAAGCCAATTTGAGAATCCTGCAAATCCTCAATCTCATTATGAAACAACAGCAGAGGAAATTTTAGAGCAAATTGGAGAGAGAGAAATAGATGCCTTCGTGGCGGGCGTGGGCACCGGTGGAACACTCACTGGCGTCGCCTCTCGCCTTCTGGAGGAATTCCCCGATTTGGATATCTATGCCGTCGAACCCGAACAAAATGC
>JBDGRB010000169.1:0-3872 GCA_042218485.1 Halobacteriaceae archaeon
ACTGCAGATATCAAATTTTGTGAGGTCTACTAGTGAGTCTTTTTTCGATTTATGCAATTATCAAAAGGCCCATGCAAGTGGATGTGAATTCATTATTATGAGCGATTCTGTTGAACAATTAAAGGAGTCACCCGTCGATTTTCGAACAGCTGTAGCCTATGCCCTACACCCTGAAATGCGCCGACTAATCATTCTCTATATTGTAGGAGCCGTTGTAATGCCAATTGGACTCGAAATGTTTCTCACCGCAGGAGGGCATCAGATGCAGGTAATAATCGGTTGGATAATTGGTCTCATACTGGCAATCATCGGTGCTGCGTTATTGTTTGCTGGACTTATCGGAACAGCATTTAAGGTTGTCACAGACGCGAACCGTCTCGCAATAGAAGAATAATAGAATAAATTAGCGTCCCTATATCGGATTGGTCCATCGTTGTTTGCGATTAATCTAACTAGATGTGCGCCCAATAGTATTATATGAGTGGCAAATACAAACCGGGAGCCTGCAATATTGGTCAGCCCGAACGTCAAATGAGATACGCATTCGGGATATTGAGTTTCATTATTGCAGCAGGATTCGTTATTGCTGTCATAGTTTTCTCCTTCCCTCGATGGTCACTCCTTTTATCAGCGATTCCACTCTTCGGTGGGGTTTTGGGATATTTTCAAGGAAAGAAGGGATTTTGTGTGCGGTATGCGATGGCTGGGAAGTATAATATCTCCCAACAACTTGGCGCACAAGAATCCGTTTCTGATGAAGAAGCCATGCAAGAAGATCGACGACAAGCCAAAATATTACTCATCAGGGCAGCATTTACCGCAACGACTGTCGCTATTGTGATTTTCTTAATTTTTTCTCTGTGAATCGCAACGAGATAAAGTCCCGAAGCACTTGGCCTGCGTCGAGATGGAAAATATCCGATGCTATATTTCATCCATCAGAAAATGTGGTTGGCCTTTTGATTATCCTGGAAAGGTTTGTTTCCTCACAATTATCCAGGTATGATGGCCAAATTGGCGTGATTGAACCGCGGAAATTAGCGGTTATTATTTCCAGATTTTTCCTCCCCGATCCACCGAATCCACTCACCATACGATTCGTATTCAGCTAATTGGGTCTCACTGAAAGTAGACCCATGGAAACCAACGTGTCGGTAGGTTGGATGATCATTTTCGGCTGATGGATCTCCAGAGAGCCAATGAATTGGTTGGTTTTGACTTCTCTTGATGAATATTTCTCGAATATCCGCAATTTCTTTATCCTGAAGCTGGTAGAGTGTAAGCGTACTGAATATACAGATGACCGCAGTCTCCGGCGTTTGATCGATGAGATGACCCACGGTCTCTATTGCATCGCCTTCAACAATTTTTGGTGGATTGCGACGAGCAACTTCAATTGCTGCAGAAAGTCGCTGATGACGAGTTCGCTGGTCAGGAATAACTAATGCCCGAAGCCATCGAGCATCATCGGGATCAGTAACGTCAAGAGGATTTATATCATTCCCGACTCGATACACAATCTCTGGTAGATATTCTGGAAAGGGTGGTGTAGTATTCCCTCGGAGTGTAGATTTGATGGTCACTGATGAATTATGATCGCCATAGGTGCCATATTCATCGTATTTGTAACAGTATCGATCCCAGCAAAGGTTGAGTCCGGCACTTGCCCCAATTTCGATCAGGGCGAGAGGGGCACGATTACAAGAACGGGCGACATACTCGAACGCTGGTAGAAGAACTGCGGATCGTCCAACTTCGTTTGTTTGGACACGACGTGATGAAATAATTTCTCTGATTTGGTTTTCATATGTGAAACAAAACTCTCGAAACGACGGAAAAGGGTCTCGCTCATTGGGATCGATTGGAGTGTCTGTACATGTCGGGTAAAAGTCTGCCAGTGGGTGGTCAACTCCGCGGAGCAAGATTGCATGGACCGCCCCGAGAAGTAATTGTGGTGCTGGCTGACCCTTTTTGGTGTCTTGTGTAATGGTTTGGAGTTGTGGATCCTCAGCTACCCCACGAGCCAGGCATTCGTAGAGTGGCGAAATGTCTGCCGCCCAATCGGCATACCACGCGAACTCATCAGCGATACCTGTCATATCTGATCAAATTCCACACTATAAGACAGCCAATGATTGAATTGTAGCATTAACAGTATCCACCGTTGTCCAGTAATCCGGTCCTTCAATAAGTTGGCCATTGACGGTACCGCCGAATACATTATCGTCGGCAACCGTCCACGCATTCACATAATCATCCTCGTGCCCTGGAAATTCTTGATCATCGAATGTATCGCCCCCATCCGATGTGACCAAGATGATCCCATCATCAATTTCTTGATACCGGTGGGTTGATCTATCCATCACAGACGTGTAATATGTACCGTCATGAACAATCCCTTCTCGGAAATATTGATACCAAAAATACTGCTGGTGAGTATCCAATCGATACCAAAGCTTGCCTGCATTGTCTGTACGATATAATCCCCGACCACAGGTGGCGATGATTGAATCCTGACCAATTATCCGAAGGCCATGTGGATCATTATCGAGTCCACGGCCCCGGTATTCCCACGATCGGCCGCCATTAGGTGAGACGTACACGCCAGCTGTTTCTATTGCGACAAAGAGTTTCGAAGGGGTTTGCTTGTGCGTACGAATATCCCGCACTTGAGCAGGGCCCATGTAATTCTGCGTCCAGTCCTCTTTCCCTGGGATCGTCTCAAAAGATTCCACCTGATTCCATGTATCCCCGCCGTCCGTCGATGTATAGATGTGGGCTGGTCTCGTGCCGGCATACAAATCGTCAGTTTGTGTTTGGTGTACCGATACTACCTGATGTCCTGAAAGTCCTACCGAATTCATTTCATCATCGGCAATGCGATATACACCATCACTAGTCGCTGCATATACAAAGTCCTCCTTCCAGGCTGGTTCAAGTTGAAATATTTCCAGATTGCTTTGAAGGGGTGTTGGTGATGATGTATTCTCCCCAAAAGGGAATGGTTATAGTCCCTCGTCAGTGCCAAGAAGAATATCCATATATCGAGTTATATGGAAATCCTTATAGTTATTTTGTGAATCGAAATCACATCGCGGAATTATTCGAACGATGAGTTTAGGCTATCGCAGACTAACATTGTCTATTTCTCATTGAGTTGCATCTGATTGATTAACCGCACGAATCGCAAGGAATACAGGATATCGAGACTCTTTCTCGTAGCGTTCCGGCCATTCCGCTTTGAATTCGTCTGTGGGTTGTGGTTCGGCAAGTTCATCGATGTGAAATCCGGCGTTCAAGATTGGATTTACAATTTTTGCAAGTGGGCGATAATAATAAGGAACAGTGACATCCCATTCCTTGGTTCGCTTTTCGATTTCAAAGTAGCTCTCGGTCTCGTCAAGAGGGAATTCATTAAATGGATGATTCACGGAGAACACAATGAACCCACCATGTTGTAAAATTCGTGCAAACTCTGTAAAAGCCTGCTGCCAATCCTTTATATATCCTAAAACGAGACCGCTTACAATGCCATCGAATTCATTCTCAGCTGCGAAGGACAACGGGTCTTCAAGGTTTGCTTGATGGAGTTCCACCTCGTTTGGTACACGATCATTCGCATGCGCAAGCATTTCCTCACTTACGTCAACACCTACGACATCTGCATCATGTTCAACTAACCATTCAGTATATTTCCCTGTACCACATCCAGCGTCGAGAATCCGTTTTCCCGATACATCAGGGATTAGAGAAGTCGTGCCAGGAAAATCCAAATATTCATTGTACGGGTTTGTCTCGACTTCTGTTACATAGGTGTCAGCGATTTTATCGTAGGCATCCTTCGCAACGGGTTCTTCGTTTGTCATGATATC
>JBDGRB010000118.1:0-3846 GCA_042218485.1 Halobacteriaceae archaeon
CATTTGATGTGTAGTTAGCGCAAGCCCACTAGCTCACGGAAGCCAGGCAATGGTGTATTATTCGACAATGTTGTTGTAGTGTTATGTCTGTAACGCTGATTGATTAACCGCATAAATTGTAACAACATCATTCTGAAATGCTATGGATATGCCTGGTTCATCAGCAAATTCTACCGTCCCATAGCGTTTACGTTCAATCGGTCCGACATAAATATATTGGACATTATATTTACGAAGGAGTGATGCCCGTAATCCAGGACGTCCATTAAAGATATGGCGGACATCTTGTACCCGATCAAAATACGCATCGGAACTCCGATAGCCGATTTCGTGGGCCCAGCCTGCAACAGTCGGTATTCCGGTAAGGCTAGCAGGACCATTCACCCATTGATAAATAGAAATGCCAGGTGCTGAAACCATATTTGGTTGTCCAGAGAGATTATTTAACCATTCGATTGCCGGCGCCTCTCCCGGATGTTGCTCGTATACAAACTGAAGAGCGTCGAGGGTTGGCTTTTCCCGTCCAACAATAAATTGTTCTCCAACGCCAAATCCTGTATAAATAGATAATGAAAGTAATAAACCAATAGCGAGGATGGCCTTTACATTTCGTGGTCTGAAAAAGCCAGGACTAGAGTTATATATTTCTTGACCTCGAAAATTTGATATACTCTTCTGGAACCAGTTTGATGCTCGAACGCGGGGTGAAATTTGTGTAATCGTTTCAACTAATGCACGAGCGGCGTCAGCCAAGGCACGAGATAATTCAGATATATCCTCTAACATGACACCACAAGCCACACTCCAGAGGGCCCAAATCTGGGCATATATTTTAAACACCGTATTCATTCGGCCTGGGCCTGCTCTTTCTTTGACATAAACAAATTCAACGAGTAATAGAAGGCCAAGGACACCAACAGCTAAAATGGTCTCATATCCTACCTCGTCAGTAGTTCGCAGTAAATACCACCCGATCGCCAATAACGGAAGAAACAGTATTAATGCCGTGGCTGTGACCTGCCATGTCATTACGAGGGCAATACTAACAGCAAAACTAAGCAATAATAGATCACCCCTTGAGAGCGTAAAGCGTTGCCGGAAATATAATGCCGTTATTGATAAGAAAACCCCATGAACAACAAGAAGTCCTTGGATTGAGCTTCTATCGGGTAAAAAGCCGATTCCTTGTTTAGTTGCAGTTTCCGTGAAAAAGGGCAATGCACTCATGACGGCCAGGATGACCGCTATAAGAGTTAGTATACCAGCTATGAGGATCCGAAGGGCCTCTTCTCGGGGACCAGGCTCTTTATACCGATTGATTATCATTGCAATTGACTGCGGTAATACTCTCCATGGCGCGGTCTCGGTAAACAGAAGCGTCAAAAAAACCAGACCAAAAATAGTGGGAAATGCCCACGTATTTACGATCGCTAACAATCCTGCGATCAATGGTATTCCAACGAAAAGATAGAGCCGACGAAGTAAAACGCTGTCCTTATCGAGGGTATAATATCCTAGCAAAATAGCTGCGCCCAACAATAGAAGTGGAGGGCTCATCATATGCGCATGCATATCACCATTCAAAAAGGCGAAAAATGGGAATTCATTGATAGTTCCGGTAATAACACGACTTGCAAACCAATAATTAAATTGCCGTGGTCCTAAGGCAAGTCCGATTATTCTAAGGCCAGTTATTGACGCAAATATTTGATTAAGCGTTGCGGGTAGCGCCCAAATAATCAGCCGTAGTGGAGGCGCTAAATTACTGGCAATACCAACAAAGATAGCCGCTATCCCACCGCTTACATAATATGATCGTCCATTAGCAGCGGCAATCTCACCGGCAAGACCATAAGCTGTGGCCACATACGAGGCGTAAAAACCAGATAAGGCTAGATTATAAGCAAACCGTGCCTTGGTCTGCGTTAGTTCTGCAAATAGAGCAGCTAACATATGGCCGCCATAGTAATATTTGACACGCTTTCCAGCGAACCACATATCCTCTGGAGGAAGATAGTTTGCTCGGAGTAACGAAGCCAGCAAGCCAAAATCGAGGAATTTTTCGCCGCCACCGGGATAGGCGCCAGGATCCAGAGCTCGAATCGTGACTAATAGGCCAAAAGCGAGCGTGAATACGAGAGCGACATCCCAAAAATCGCGCAGATTGGGTATTTCATGTATATAAATAGCCAGTCCCGTACTGGCAAGGAGTATCACCGAGACAAGAACAGCTGTTACCCAGCCAAACATTACTTGTCCGATCCAATATCCAGTGATCCCAAATATTGCAAAGAATACGCCAAATACTAAACCAACCCCTTGGCGAGGTAATGATGGAAGGAGAGTAGCCGCTATCGGATACGATAACAACCCTACCAAGAGATACATAAAGAGCCAAAGGATTACGAGTCCATATTCCATCGGGTATATGTATCAAAACCCTTCACCCTGTAATGCCTTTCGTGTTTGATTTAGCAAAATAAATTCGAATCATTTTACCTTACCTAGAATGTGATATATTATAGATGGCATATTCCCTTGGAATTGTCGTTCCCGCTTATAAACCCGATGTAACTGAATTAACATCGTATATCTCTACATTGTCTGACACTGTAGATCCGGACGTAATTCGGATTGAATTAGATGCCCCCTCCGCCAGCACGATAGCGGCACTTGCTGATCTTCCAGTTACCGTCAATGCAGTTGACAAGCGCCGTGGGAAAGGGGCGGCCATCACCGCAGGATTTGAAGCCCTCACAACCGATATTTTAGCGTTTGTCGATGCCGATGGTAGTACACCTAGTACGTCAGTGGAAGACGTTATCGAACCGATTAAAGCGGATAACGCTGATCTGAGTATTGGATCCCGTCGACATCCTGATGCAACTATCGAGAGTCATCAAACATTTGCACGTCGGCGGTTGGGCGATGCATTTGCATGGCTTGCCCGCAGTTTTCTTGATGTAAATATATATGATTTCCAATGTGGGGCAAAAGCAATCACAGCAGAGGGATGGCAAACGATCCGTTCGTATTTGTATACCCCCGGATTTGCCTGGGATGTTGAATTAATCGCTCTGTGTAATGCATTTGATTTTCGTATTGTCGAAGTCCCTATTGTATGGCATGATAAACCTGGTTCGACTGTCTCACCACTTAGAACTGCGTTTAATTTATTTACAGTCCTTATATCAGCCACCCATCGCAGTAAAAAGATTCAGGGGAGCTTTATCCACAATCTTATTAGCAAATATCAAACCAATAAATTGGCATTAGTTGAACAATTATCTCTACAAAACACAGATGAGTAATGGTTCCTCGCCGCTTGAAATGCTTCAACATTGGCTTCGATCGTTAATCTCAGGCATTCGGTTTGGTCAATTCATTTCTGTTGGAGCCTTCGGTGCCGTTTGTGACTTTCTTGTCCTCTCGATCATTGTTGAATTTACTACCATTCCAATCGAGGTTGCCAAATTAGCCAGTGCTGAATCGGCGGTCATTGTCATGTTCATTCTCAACGAACGGTGGACATTTGCCCATCTCGGGACAGAAGGATTGCTCCCCGTCCTTCGACGATTTTTAACGTCAAATATTGTACGGGTCTGGGGTATTTTGGTTGCGACAGGCGTGCTCTCAATTCTCGTGAGACAGTTTGGAATGTCATATTTAATTGCGAATGCTGCAGGTATTGGGGCCGGATTCATTATGAATTATTTACTCGAAAGCCTAGTCACCTGGCGTGTCCAGTATGCTTGAACATATACCTCGCACAGAACTTTCCGAAAATAGTGAAAGTAGCGGGAGGTAGATTTGAACTACCGATCTCCGGGTTATGAGCCCGGCGGA
>JBDGRB010000268.1:0-3837 GCA_042218485.1 Halobacteriaceae archaeon
AGGCCGGATTCCCCACGGAGGAGTCCCACGACTTCAGTCGTGGGAGGAGGTCAATGTCAGGTTACCGAGAGTATTTATTTTTCTGATAGCTATAATAGAGTACATTCCAATGATCGAATTATACGAGCTTGAAGGCTGTCCCTACTGTACGAAAGTCGAGAACAAACTTGAAGAGCTCGATTTGGACTACAAAACACATGAGGTCTCGTCGTTTCGGTTCCGTAGATCAGAGGTAAAAGAAATCAGCGGTCAATCTGGCGTGCCGGTACTTGTGGATCCAGAGCATGACGTTACTGGAATGCCGGAAAGCGATGATATCATTAATTATCTCGAAGAGACATATGGGTAAGGATTCTTCAGAATCTAAGGAAGCGAGTTCGTCTGATATCTATCTTGCTCTAGTAAGGTAATTGCTTAGTGATAGAGTTTTGAACGAGTTGTATTTAGTGATTCAGATGTCTTTTGATCGGCAATTCGCCCGACCCACCATACTCGATGGTTACCTTCAAAACGTGAACGATAGGGCCCACTCGATTTAAATTTCCACCATGTCACGTTCCAAGACGGCGAATCCGATGGTAACGTACGAGTGGTTGCCGTGATAACCCACACCTGGTCATAATTGGATAGCGCAGTCTCAAGGTTTGTCACTAACGGAGGTGTTGATTCGTTGGCATAGAGGCGAATGAGTTCCGGACCCCAGGATTCAACATATAGAGCATCATTCTTTGTTGCGTGTGTATTGACAAATTCCATTGCCTCATCGGTGGGTTCCAACCCCTGCGTAGATACGAGTGTCATCCCACCCTGGACACCAAAGACAACAAGAACCGCGATAATGAGGACCGTGAACAGCTGGGACTTGATGTTCGTGATACCGTAAGCAGTTACGATGAACACAGGCACGAGAAGCGGAATCGCAAATCGATAGTAGAAAAGGGGCTGAATGATTGCGGAGAGTACCAGTGCCTGCAACAGCGTAAACACATACCAGCCACCGAAAAATACGAGACGGGTATACTGGTCGGTATCGAAGCTAACTGGTATTGTAATGGTATTGGTGATCTGTTTTGGCTGGATCCGAATGAGGGCAACAAGCCACAGGAGTCCGATAATAGCAACTGGATATGGACGCACAAGCCACTCAAAGAGGTGTAAAAAATTCGCATCGGCCCGTGCAATCCAGTGGACGAAACCAAATTGTAACGATTTCATCGAGCGAAGCATTCGAATAATACGGTCTATCAGGGGAAGCGCCAGGACGCCGATCAGGCCACCTATCGGGATCCATTGGCGCCAGAATTTCTTTCCCGCAGTTGTCAGACCAGTATGAGTAATCGTAAGCGAGAGGGCAATGAGTACCTGTGAACAAAGCAAGAGCGCTCCATAGAGGTGTGTATATAGCATTCCAACCGTTGCAAGGACGTATCCTATAATTATTGTGGGGCGGTGAGATCCAGCCAACAATTCCCAAAAGAAGAGATAGGAAAGAGCTGTCACGAAGATGAGTAACGCATACATCCGCGCCTGGGCCATCTGGATCAACATCGGAATCGCAAATGCACTGAGCAACGCAGCAACACTTCCTGTCCGCTGTGTATAGATTCGAGCTCCGAGTGTGTAGATCGTAAAGATTGCTGCTAATCCAAATAGGATTGATAATCCACGAACCAGGAATGGCGAAAATCCAACTAATTCAACCCATACTTTCACGATCAGATAATACAATCGCGGATGAACGTCTTCAGCCGTTGCAACTAACATATCAGACATTGAGAGTGAAATAAAGTGTATCGTCCAGAGTTCATCTCCCCAGAAACCCTCGGATCGGGCTTCTATAATTGAGAAAAGACCTGCAATACCCATACTGACGACTGCGAGAATATAATTGAGCAACGAGGTTTGGGTAAGCGAGCGGGGATGATTTGTGAGGGCCATGTGTGTCTACGCTTGGTATAGCGAACTACTATGAGCGGGGACTCGGTTCCGAACATTATCGTTCTAGAAATATCAACATTTTCCTGTCAGAGCTACAAGCGGTACGTTCATCATGGACTGTCTGTAAGGTATATGATAATGACCGATCGGAACGTCGTTACATTACTACCTTCCGCAACGGAGATTGTATATGCTCTTGGAGCCGAGCCCGTTGCCGTATCCCATGAGTGTGACTATCCGCCACCAGCACAGCAAAAGCCACGAGCTAATTCCTGTGTTATCGATCCCAATGCATCAAGCGCTGAAATCAATGATCAATTGGATGCTAACGACCAAATTTATGAAATCAAACAGGATGTGTTACGGGAAGTGAACGCTGATTTGATTATTACGCAAGGAATTTGTGACGTGTGTGCTGTCGACCAAATCTTAGTGCATGATGTACTCAACGAGATGGATCTCGATACTGATATTCTGACGACGGATCCACACTCAATTGATGATATTTTGGCTGATATCCGACGAATCGGTAACGCTATTGGCCATTCGAAGGAGGCTGAATCACTTATTGATGACCTCCGATCCAGGATAAATACGATCCAACATCTTGGATCCGATGTGGATAATATAGATAGCCGTCGATGTCTGGTATTGGATTGGATGGAACCGCCAATGGTTGCAGGGCACTGGATTCCCGAAATGATCGAGATGGTTGGTGGCACATATGGTATTACAGAGCATGGGTCGGCATCGAGACCCATTGAATTTGATGAGATTGTAGCCTTTGATCCAGAGACACTCATTATTGCCCCCTGTGGCTATGAAATCGATCATACCAAACGTGATATTGATGAACTCCGACAGCGCGAGGGATGGAACCAACTCACAGCCGTTCAAGAAAAGGAAGTTTATATCATGGATGGCGAGATAATCAATTGTCCATCTCCGCGATTAATCGATTCCTTAGAGACTTTTGGACATCTATTACATCCAGACGTTTTTGAAAAACCAACTCAACCATTTGAAGCATTGCAGTTTTTGGAAGCCGCTTGAAACTTACCTTTTATATATTAACCTTGTGCAGACTAAGTCCCCGTCCTCAAGGAGCAACGCAACGAGCGAACGGCGTTAGCCGTGGGCGAGTAGGGAGGCGTAGTTCACTGGTCTGCCGGACTCTTGTACGGTAAAAATACGGGATATCCAGCGGTGTCTGCCAGTTTCCAAAAATTTACCCGTCACTAAAATATGAGAATACTGGCACTATCCAACAATCTATTAGGGATGCGGGCGTAGATACCCATGCTATGAGCGATTACGCAAACGATGTACTTGTTTCTGCAGATTGGGTCGAAGAACGTCTTGATGAAGCCCAAAGCGATGATCCCGATCTGCGCTTCGTTGAGGTGAACAGTCCGGAATCACCCGAAGAAGATTTCCCATCCCGATATGACGATGGCCACATTCCTGGGGCGGTTGGGTTCCAGTGGGATGAAGATCTCTCGGATGATACCGAACGAGATATTCTAAATAAAGATGAGTTTGAAGCGACGGTTGGCGAGGCAGGGATATCAGAAGATTCCACGGTTGTCTTCTATGGTAATGGGTGGATTGCGAATTGGTTTGCGCTGTTTGCCTATTGGCAGTTCAAATACTTCGGCCACGAAGATGCCAAAGTTCTTGACGGTGGAAAGGTCTACTGGGTCGAAAACGATTATCCACTAACAACCGATGAGCCGGATTTCACACCGCGAGAATACAATGCTCGTGGCCCATTCGAGGGAATTCGAGCATATCGAGATGACGTCGAGCAAGCAATCGAGAGTGGCGTTCCGCTTGTGGATGTTCGGAGTCCTGAAGAATTTACTGGCGAAATTCTCGCCCCAGAGGGCCTTGGCGAAA
>JBDGRB010000039.1:0-3836 GCA_042218485.1 Halobacteriaceae archaeon
ATGCTATCCTATGCCCTGAAGAATATTTTTCTCCAGCAGGTCGATGAAACAACAGCAGAGCGAACATTGCTTTTATTCGCAACGGATCATGGGCATATTAATGTCGAACCTGGCTCGGATATCGACTTACTCGCTTATGAGGAAGTCACAAATTCACTTCGAAGATACCAATCGAGTGACGATATAATTCGGCCAGCGGGAAGTGCCAGAAATACCCATTTATTTGTTCAATCCGATAAAATTACTTCACTGCAAGGATTTTTGGATCGTAAATTGTCGGCAAAGGTGCTTACAAAAGGGGAGGTCATATCCTCAAATTTGTTTGGATCCAATCCCTCACCTCGATTCGAACGGCGGTGTGGGGATATCGTCATTATTCATCAAAATCGACCGACTTGGTTTAAGAAATATCATGACCCAAACTGTGGATACCATGGGGGGTTGTCACCTGAGGAGATGTTAGTGCCGTTTGGTGTAGCTCGCCTCAGTGAATTACAACCCTAGTTACACAATTTGCATTTGTGAAGGGTGTTCGATTTATCATTCTCTAGATGGGAATAATAATGATTATTTTCAGGCTTTTCACACGTCCACTGGTGAATTACCTCTAACAATGCTTCTGATCAATCATCAAATTCTTCGGGAGAAAATTCCCAGCCCCCATCATTTTGGTTTTCAGATTCAGTGCGGAGAAACGTGGCCATTGCAATGCCACTTATTCCTAACCAGAGCATAAATCCAACGCCAATTAGCAAATGTAACGTCATTAGCGTATACTTTTCAAAGAAGATACGGCCCTATATGTTTTTTGGAGTTACAGATGGTGGCCATTAATGAGTAGCATCTTCTGTTATGACACGGTGCTAGCGGAAGCCACCCCTTCAGAGGTGAGAGGAAGTCAACGTGAAGTGATGGTAGTGAGAATCCAAGTGGCAATTAGGTATGGTGTTTGATTGACTGTATTATTCTTCTGGTGTTGTTGATTCTTGCTCGGGCAGCGGTGTGAGAGTTATTGAATCCGAAGTCGCATGAATTACAACTTCATCACCAACCTCCATATCAACAAGATCGGTCACTTCAGGTGGAATTGTCACCACAATCGAACCGCCGGACTTGCGTAGACTTCGTATCCCCAGCGGATGAGCTTCCTCATTTTTCTCACTTTCATCATCGCCACGGATATGGATTCGTGGTATATCAACCATACGTAATGATTGTAACCCCTGACTAAAAATGGTTGTTGCAGATGGTATTTCGGGGAAAACACACTACCTGAATCGGACTGTGGCTTACAAAATCAATACATATTGCACACCGATTGCTTCGATGATAAAAAGTAATCCTAACACCGCCATTTTGGTTGCGGAAGTAACCTGAGTGCCTTGTGGAACAGATGGTAATGAAATTTTAGCGATCACTGTTGAAATATACCGATACCATTTGCTATGATCTTTCCCCGTTGAGGTAACCACCGAAACATCATCGTCGTGGAATTCCACATCCCATGGTTTTGCAGGGCGAAAACCCATAGCCGCATAACTCAAACAGAATATACCGAAAAGTAACAATATTCCAACGACACTGCCCATGTTACTAAGTAACCCGAGACCAAGCAGTAAAGCGACTACCGTGCCTGCAAGTAATAGAATAAAATCTGTATATATTACATCAGCGAATGCAGACATAAACTTAGAGAGTATCACGTATATCGCCTACTATGAAGCAGTTAGTAAAAATCCTCTCGGATGGGTATGTTATTGGTAACGGCTATAGTCGCCTAGATGTAGTAACGAAGTATCCTATACCACGATAAGGGTATATTTTAATATCGTTGAGTTCTAAGTATGCCCTAGAATGACCGGTCCCTTCTGGGAAGATGAATTGATCGCCAATTCGTATATCAAACGAATCCCACGGTATAATCGACATCTTCATCAAAAACAGGACCGGTCGACGTCATCCTTTCGAGGGAGACTTGACAATTTAGATAGTCGTCACTTTCGGGTTACCAAATATCGGCTCAAACAAAATCTTGACTTAGAAAACCCCCAACGTATTCAGGAATTTCTTAGTAATGAACACGTATTAGCAGTCATGGATGGGGATGAAATACATTATATATCGGATCGTGGTGTGGAAGGGATTAAATACATCGAAAATACCGTCCAGCGTGTAGAAGAATCGATTACGACGTCACAAGATTCTGGCTACCGGTGGTTATCTCGATGGTATGGGGATATGAAAGATCATATCATTGATGCCATAAAGCCCTGGAATCGACGTATTACCGCTCGAAAAATCCCAATGGATAATAACAAAATTGGACATGTATCGAGTGAACTGGAACGGATCGGATTAGCAAGTAAAACCGATCATGGCCCGACATTTTATGCCGAGGGTGAAGAACCAGATTATGAGATGCTAGATCGTGTTCTCAACAAACTGGAGGGGGCTGAAGACGAAATCGAGCAACAATCGAATACTTCCCAAATGTCTTAAATTGTGGTAATTGTCCACACACTGCACGCCTGGTTATTAGATTATATAAATCTGCCCGCCCACACATGTGTATAGAGCATGATTTTCCTTCATTTCGCGTTCTTGATCATTGTTGTTGGGTTTGAGGTTTTCTTTACTGGTCTTGATATACTGAATCTTCGCTATGGCAAACAAGCATTACAAGAACGATCCGAGTGGGTACAAGAGAAATTAGATATTGAGGATCCAACCCAAGTAATCGATTATCAACGGGCAAAAACTGGGCTTTCGCTGTTAGAAACATGGATGGGTATTGGTCTTTTGCTGTTGGTCTTATATTCGGATATTTTCTCGAATATCATTGTTTCAATCCAAGCCCTACAGTATGGACCCATCATCTCAGGAGTTATTTTCTTCGGGGGCACCGTCATCATTACACAGATCTTTTCTCTCCCCTTTAACGCAGTTGATACGTTCGTTATCGAGGAAATCTTTGAATTTAATCAACAAACCCCCTCCTTGTGGATGAAAGATACCATCTTACAAACGGGCATTTCGCTCGTATTCGTTGGTATTCTTGGTGGGGCTGTATTACTGTTCATTGATATCTTTCCAACCTTATGGTGGCTCGCTGCGTGGATCCTCTTTATTGCCTTTAGTCTTGTCATGCAGGTCATCTACCCACGGTTAATTGCCCCCTTATTTTATAACTTTGAACCGATTGAATCTGAGGATCTTCGAGAGGCGGTTAATGATGTGTTTGACCGGGCCGGATTTTCTTGTGACCAAATCTATGTCATGGATGCAAGTCGACGATCGACGCACTCGAATGCATATTTTATTGGCTTTGGCCAAACCAAACGCGTGGTACTATTCGATACCTTAATCGATCAAATGGAGATTCCAGAAATTCAAAGCGTTCTAGCTCATGAACTCGCTCATTGGAAAAAAGGACACATCTGGAAACGCTTGATTACGAGCAGTATTCGAATGGGCATAGTGTTCTTCGTTCTCTATTATTTACTCCAAACGCAGTGGCTCTATTCCATGTTTGGTGTCCCATCAGTTCCATACGTTGGCCTTTTCTTGGCTGGTATTTGGGTTTATCCAATAAATCGCCTGCTTGCACCGCTCCAGAATCAATTTTCGTTGAAACATGAACGTGAGGCAGATCAGTTCGCAATCGAGGTTATGGATACAGGACAACCGATGGTTGATGCCCTCACGAATCTCGTTAGTGAAAATTTGAGCAATCCATTCCCTCACCCGCTCTACGAACGGTTTCATTACTCCCATCCGCCAATTCCTGAACGTATACAAAATATTGAGGAACAAGCTGAGACATCCACTACCAACGA
>JBDGRB010000197.1:0-3829 GCA_042218485.1 Halobacteriaceae archaeon
GCCAGAACGGGAGTCCACGCTGAATCCCACCGCTTTAGCGGTGGGTAGCTCAATCAGCATTTCGAACAACGATAACAGGAGACACGGATCCTTCCGCAACTCGATCTATATCTTCACCAATGATCCTTGTCAGCAAGGACCGTTCTCCTTCGCCCATGATTATAATATCAAATTCGCTCGAACGTTCGACGATAGCATTGATAGGAGCATCTTCGTCCGTTATTTCGACTGATAATAGATTGGATTCAATATCATATTCTCTGAGTTTTTGGTCGGCTTGGTTGACAGTTTCTTGTATCGACTCCTGATCTACAGTATCAATTCCCCAAAGCGTTACAGTGTATTCATTATTAGTTAGCAAAACTTGGACGAGATCGACCAATCGATCGACATTAATTTCTCCACGAATGGGAACTAAAATGTCAGTAATTGGTCCTGTTGGATTGGGTAATAAAAGTGCTGTGGCGTCGACTTCGTCTGCAACCCGTTCGATCGTTTTCTCTCCATCGTGAGTAAAAGCCACCCGTGTCTCAACAGTTTGTTCTACTGCTTCAAATGACTGAGCGATATCTTCGACAGCTGCTTGTGCTCGGTCTTCGTACTGCATACTTGCTTGGTCTGTCGGTGTTTGTTCAGGTAAGACATGATATCCGAGCACGACGATATTAGCGGGGGCAATAAACTCTACCAACGGTTCAGGGATAGTTTGTCCTTCCAAGACAGCTATTGGAATGAGAATCTTCGGTGGCTTGCGAATCGAGAGATTTCTCGGTGATTCAGTTGGATTTTGTGTATTATTCATTTATATCACTCCCTTGAGTTGAACATCACTTGCATAGTATTTATACCAACCACCTGCAATGATCATGATAAGAATCCCAATCATTTGTGATGTAACCTGCATGAAAAGGAGCAATCCAAAACTTGCGATTGCGCCAAGCCCAGCAATAATTCGATGTGCTGGAACACGAAAATCAGGATCATACCATTCCGGTTCATCGCGGCGGATCATTATGAGGGCCAGACAAATCAATCCATACATAATTAAATGGAGAAATGAAGCAACCTCTGCCAAAACTTCAACATTACCAAAGGCAACCAAGACTAGCACGGGGCCCCCTGTCATAAATAAGGCAACATGAGGGGTACCATATTTCAAATTCATTCGACTTGCATATTTCGGTAATATCGCATCTTTACTCACAGCAAACACAGCACGTGATGTCGAGAGGACTGATGCATTTGCACTTGAAATCGTTGCCAGAAGGCCAGCTATCAGTATTGCGATCGCACCACCTGTCCCCATGAATGTACGGGCAACTTCAACAATTGCGGTTTCTTCAAATTTTGACAACGCAACACTGCCGAATGCACTCGTTGCAACAAATATCGTAGTAACATATAGGATACCAACGATCAACACGGAGCTTACCATTGCTAAGGGGAGGTTTCGACCCGGATCCTTAATATCTCCCGCGACAGTTGCTACTTGAGCAAATCCAAGGTAGGATGTGAAAACGAGCGCTGCGGTGGTAACCATCGGTATCGGACCATATAGTAAAAACGTCTCAGGCGTCTGTGACCTGCCAAATATACCGATCGCATCTAAACTCCCATATCCAAGAAATAAGACGATAATAACCAGTAAAATCCCGACGACATAATTTTGAAGTTTAGCAGCATTTTCAGTACCGACGAGATTTAACCCGGTTAGAAATACCCCCACGATAAGGGCCACTGGAGCGACAATTGCATCTCCACCGACGGGAACACCTGCTTCGGCGAGGACTGCTACAGCATAGTTTCCAAACCCTACGAGATAAAAAGCTGTGGCAAAAACCAATCCCAACCAAATACTTATCCCCACTATTGCCCCAAAGAGAGTCCCAAGAGCCCGTGAAATAAAATAATAGCCACCGCCTGATTTTGGCATGGCTGTAGCAAGTTCGGAAGTTGGTAATGCCACCAACATTGCTATAACCACTCCTATTGCAAATGAGCCTGCTGCGGCAGGACCTGCCCTTCCAGCCGCCAAGCCGGGAAATACAAAAATTCCTGCTCCGATCATCGTTCCGACTCCAATGGAAATACCACCGATTAAACCGATCGACCGCTCCAATTCAGTCCCCTCTTCTGTCACTGTGGTCTCTTCAGTTGATTGCTCTAGTGTACCAATTTCAGTTGGCGACTCACCTCCTCGATTTATATTTTCTTCTTGTGACGCCATCGTGTATTTGTGATTTTAGGCACCATCTCTTGAACCTGATGGCCTTAAAAATAGGCTTTGGTTAAATAATCGTCAAATAATTATGCACCTGATAAAAGCAAACATTTAGTTAGCATCAATCCCTATGTTGATATAATGAGTTCAGGACAAAATTCCGGAGGACTGATGTCGAGTGCGGGGCTTGTTCGCTATTTTGACTCTGAAAGTAGCAATGCGATATTTTTTGATCCAAAGTCGGTTCTGGCGTTTGGCGTATTATTTGGCGTCTTTGTGAAGTTAGTAACCTTCATGGTCTAACGAGGAAATCGAGTTAAACTATGAGCTTGGACGCAGGTGTCATCGCAGTCCAAGGTGATATAAGCGAACACGCTGAGGCAATTCAACATGCTGGAAAACGTCACAACATAGACGTAACTGTCCATGAAATTCGGGAAGCAGGAATTGTACCTGAGTGTGATGTTTTGTTAATGCCCGGAGGTGAATCTACTACTATATCACGGTTGCTACAACGAGAGAATATAGATACAGAAATCAAAACGCACGTAAAAGCGGGGAAACCTGTGCTGGCGACATGCGCTGGCTTAATTGTCGCCGCAACTGATGCCAACGATGAACGAGTTGATACGCTTGATATCATAGATGTTTCTATTCAACGGAATGCGTTTGGACGCCAAGTTGATAGTTTTGAGGCACCATTACCCATTGATGGCTTCGATGAGCCATTTCCCGCAGTGTTTATTCGTGCACCAATCATAGATTCAGTTGGCGATAATGTTGATGTCCTCGCTCGATGGGAAGGGGATCCGGTAGCGGTTCGAGATGGACCTGTAATCGGTACATCGTTCCATCCGGAATTAACTGGCGACAGTCGTATCCATGATTTAGCCTTTTTCGATCGGCCCGCTCAGAAGGCAATCTTTTGATAGCAAGTCTCTAATAACTATTTATGGAAGCTAATATCGAAGCTATCCGTGTCGCAGGAACACCTGATGGGCCTGTGCCTGTCGTTCTCCTTCAACCGGAAAACAAAGAAAACGTCCTCCCCATCTTTATTGGATTTGATGAAGCGATAAGTATTGCTCGGGGTTTAGATGCCGTAGATATTGGCCGTCCACTGACCCACGATCTTTTATTAGATGTGATTGAAGAATTGGGATCACGTGTTAGTAAAATCGTAATTTCCGCTGTCGAAGATAACACTTTCATTGCTGATTTACATCTCAATACGCCACGTGATACGATTACTATTGATGCACGTCCGAGCGATTCGCTTGCACTTGCTGCCCGAACGAACGCAGATATTGAAATAACCGAATCAGTATACGAACAGAGTCAACGAGACCCCTCCGAATTTGAGGATTTAGAGGATATCCGCGAAGTTACACAATTATAGAGGTTAGAGAAATTTTCCCGATTAATGGTTCCTATGAATAACTGCGGTTTTCCGTTACTTGGCTGTATGAGGCAAAGGCCGATCACCGCGAATAATCGCGCCTACGATACCTCCTAAACAACTACAAAGAAAAAGCACTATCGCGCCACTGAACGCTATCATCCATGGTGCAATTCTCAGAAGAGCCTTTGGAGTAACTGGAGAACCAA
>JBDGRB010000233.1:0-3825 GCA_042218485.1 Halobacteriaceae archaeon
TGGGGAGTCGGCCTGCTACTGGAGCGTGGTTAATTCCCAGTTGTCGGCTTCATCCCACGGCTAAAGCCGTGGGTTTTCGCCTCGTGCTTTCTATAACCTCTTTTGAGGTTACTTGATAGTAGCCTGATTACAGTCCAGTTGTCTTATCTTTTTACTTAATGTTGATAAATATTAGCATATGTCCGACGAAGAACACGAATGTGACTGTGGAGCAACGTTCGAAACCGAAGAAGAACTCAAACAACACGCACGCGAAGAACACGACGCAAATCCGTAATTTTTCTATAGGTATAAATAATCATGGCTACAGTAACATTTCTCACCGGCGCAGTTTGGGGGTTGGCGGGCGCAATTGCAATGGTAATTCTGATGCAACTCCTCGGGAGCGATGATCCACCACCATTTGCAGTCTTCTGGGCACAATATCTCGGTGATGGGGACCCAGAATCGGCAATGCCACAGGCGTTAATATTACATGCAATATATGCTGTAGTCGCCGGTATTGTGTACGTATTGATTTTCTCGGCATTCGATCTTGGATTTTCGATTACTACGTACACCGGCGGAATTATTTGGGGAATTGTGTGGGCAGTTATATTATTCATTGGAGCAGCTGTATTCTGGATTAATTTAGTGCTGGATTTGGACCCAGACCAAGACCAAGTCATGACAATGGCGGTAGCTCATCTCGGGTACGGGCTTACGCTCGGTATCCTCAGTGCTGCAGTGCCCCTGTGATCTCTTCGGATAATCTCATTATGAAATCTTAGTCAAACCGGCTTTTGTTCTAAGAGTGGCCTAGAGACGCACAAAGTAGATAGAAAAGTATAGAAGTGATTCTGGAGAAATATTTTGACGATGCACGCCGACGCAATTGATCACGTAAATTTAGCCTATCCTGTTGATAATTTAGATGCTGTCATCGATTTTTATGTTGATTCTCTTGGTTTTTCGACGGAGTTTGAGAATCCACATACAGCCGTTCAAGATGATCCAGGTTTATTCACAATCACATTAGGTAACAATTGCAAACTCTTTGTTAATCCGACCGACGATTTTGATTCATCCAATACCAATTACCGACATATGGCACTTCGAATACCTGAAACTCCGAGTGCAATTCGATCGAGATTTGACCAAGCGAATATTCAAGTCGAAAATACCGTCGAACGCCACCGTCAATCTGTCGGCCAGTATACATCCTTTTATGTTCAGGATCCTGTCGGATACACTATCGAGTGTATGGCAATTGGCGACGGACAGTAGTCAATCCGAGAAACTGATGTTTCTTCAATCGCTATTCTCAACTTTTGTGCGAAACATTTCTACTCGCTTCTCCTCCCGACGACATATTTCGAGGGCTTTTTTCGCATCCATGCCCGCATCGTGGGCTGAAGACCCACGTCCAACACCAACTTTCAGTTCGACGTCAACCTCCTTTTCAATATATGAAATCGTTGTTTGAAAGACAGATTTCGATAAATGAGGACAGACGGCAATGATATTATCTCCCCCGACAAAAAAGGAAAGCGAATCGTGTGATTCACGCATATATTTCATGATCTCAGCGTACCCTTGCTCGATGTGAATAAATGAATCAAATGCATTAAGTTCATCAGTATATTTTTCAGTCGCATCATTGACATCAAAATGTGCGATCTGCACACTACTCTGTTCAGTAGATATTGGAGATCCACGTAATATTTCGCGTCGTGATTTGTCCTGTGCACTTCCTGCCTCTTGCAGTTGTTTTGTCGCTGTCTGTAGTGCTTTCACAGGCGTTTCGCCACTCGCAATACTCAAACTGAGTGTGACAGGATACCGATTCCGTATCGTTTCTTGGATGCGGGCATGAGCATCAATATCAATGCCATTCGTAACGGCAATCATATTATCAAAACGGGTAAAAAAGACATACCCCCCGAGATTGCCGATATGTTGAGAAAGATCTGCATACAGTCGTGATTGCATTGTTTGAAGATCTACTTCACGACGCGGTTCGGGAGTGACAGTCCAAGGTCCATAATTATCGATTTGGATCAGGGTTAGCTGCGTCTTCTGCACGCATTTCTCTTAGATGTGCAGATTAATGTGTTTTTGCAAATCGCTCATCGAAATCTTCAGAAAAGCATGATTTCTATGCAAAAAGGTTGAAGATATTCCCAATGTAATATTCAAATAAGGTTTTACTATGGACATTGCAGATATAGCAACGCAGGAATACTTAGAAGTCGAAGCCGAAGATCGGCTTGGTAAGGTCCGTTCTATTTTTGAGGATAAAAATCCGAAAGCAGTTATCGTCACTGAGGCAGGAAGTTATGAAGGGATTATTACACAAAAACAATTGTTACAATCGCACATTGAAGACCAAACCAAAGCGATTGCATTTGCCCAACCCGCTCCAAAAATCAGTCGAACCGAGAATATCCGTGATGTTGCGAGGATGTTAGTTGAAGGAAATACAAAGGTCGGACCAGTTTTTGAGGGAGAATCATTATGGGGAATAATTACTGACGATGCAATTTTAGAAGCCGTACTCGATAACTTAGATGCCCTCTCCGTTGGCGATATTTATACTGAGGATCCGATCACAATACAAGAGGATGAAACCATTGGCCGAATTGTGAATCTTATGCGAGAACATGGCATCTCGAGACTCCCTGTTGAAAATGAAAACGGATACCTTACAGGTGTTGTAACAACCCATGATATCGTTGATGTGGTCGTACGCGATATGGACAAGGCAACGACCGGCGATCGTGCCGGTGAGATCGAACGCATGCTTGATCTCCCCGCCTACGACGTCATGTCTTCGCCAGTCCAAACAGTGACGGTAAATGAAACCGTCAAAACCGCTGTTCATCAAATGCTCAATAATGACTACGCCGGATTGGTTGTGACAGATCCCGATGACGACCGAGTTATTGAAGGCGTTATTACGAAAACAGACGTTTTGCGGGCGTTATCATTTACCGAAGAAGAACATATGGATGTTCAAATTACGAATATCAATCTCTTAGAATCCCTTTCACGGCAAGAGATTCGCAAACGGATCGAACAAATCACGGACAAATACAGTAAAATGGCTGTTCATCACTGCCATGTTCGATTCCATAAACATAAAGAAAAGCTCCGTGGAACACCCTTAATCCGGTGTCAGGTTCGACTTCGGACGAATCAAGGCCAAGTGTTGGGAACCGGCGAGGGATATGGCGCTGAAAATGCATTTTATGTTGCACTCGACAAATTAGAGCGGAATGTCCTCGAAATAAAAGGCATTAAACGTGATGAAGAATATCGTGGACAACTCCTCCGAAAACTACGCGAAATTTGATCGGTGATGTGGATCCGCGGGCCAAAGCACCACATACCGATAAAGGATGTTTTCAGCATAAGATAGCGCAGAGCCCCCTTCCACACCGAGCAACGCAACAAGTCGCCAGGCGCTCACGCAGCGCAGTAGCGAGGGAAGGAGTGTTAAACTCCTCAACGGTAATTCCTTTCCACACGCAACCAACTCCCAGATAATAAAAAACGATAAGTACATAGAAACCGCTGAAACCTGTCTGGAAGGGCGCCGCACGCTGCCGGTCAAACTCGACGTCGCCGACACCGACAGGGACCCACTTCTTAAAACGATCGTCCAGTACAAATACTGCGCCACCAAAACCTGCGACCACTGCTGGACCGACAACGACTATAAGCAAACCGCCAAGTACGCTGTCAAAGACGACCTCGAGCACTGGCACCATGAGTTCCAACAGCGCCGCGGTGATCTCCAGCAAACCGGCACACAGGAAGCCCACCGCACGCTCCAGCGTGTGA
>JBDGRB010000180.1:0-3819 GCA_042218485.1 Halobacteriaceae archaeon
TGGCGAATAAACTCGGGATTATCGACTTGGGCATTATGACTTGCGTCCGGAATTTCGACGCTGTGACATGCACTCAGTGCTGTTTCAAGAAAGTCAGCATGATTGTTGACCATCGGTTCATTTTCTCCATACATCATCAGGATAGGCGTCTCCTGAAAGTCCCAAGATGGATTTGTCGAGAGGTAATCTAATATTGCTCGAAAAATCTTGGGACGTTCATTGGCCGCTAAGTCCGGCACATCACAGTCATGGCTTTCCCGGATCCGTTCGATCTCATCCACATCACCGGTTTCCTCATCGCTAAAAACCTTTGTCTGGACCCATATGATCCCGTTCATGATCCGTTCGTTGCTAATCACTGGTGTGATGACTTTTGGAACACCATACCGAATGAGCCATTCCCGCTTTGAGAACGTTTGTGGTGTCGCCCCACCCACGGTAATCAACGCGGAAAGGCGGTCTGGATATTCCTTTGCAAACAGATAGCCGATCATCCCGCCAAATGAGTGTCCCAAGACTACTGGTTTGTCGAGTGCAAGCTCATCAATAACAGCACGAAGATCGGTCACGTAGGTATCAATCGTGTAGCGGTCCTGATCGGTGCCACCTGTTTTGCCATGCCCGCGGAGGTCGATAGGAAGAATACGAAACGAATCAGATAGTGGCTGGAGCTGCTCGGCCCATACTTGGTGGTCACTCAGTCCGCCATGTAGCACAATAATTGGATCCCCGGATCCATAGTCTTCATAGTATATTTCGAGGTCATTCGTTTTGACCCATGGCATAGGAAAATATATCGAGTGCTATTATCATACATATTTTCGTATTATATTGTAAAACGAATATTCTTGATGAGTTTGAATCGTATACAACTCAAAGTATTATTCCTAACACCCATCATGTCCCCATAAATTCCCCAGGCTACAGAGAGGATTATAAACGAAATTGATACGGACGTGTCCATCATTATCGACATATCAGACTTGATGTGATAGTTGGTATATCAAGTGAAGCTACCCAGGGTCTAATAATATACTAGCCAGACATGAGAGAGACGGAAGAACCCTGTTTCCAGGGGATCCAACTCAGAGGAGGGATGGAGAAAACCTCATGGTTGATTATCCAAGCGAACGCAAATGGATGAATTGGTCGAAAATCGATTGGAATGAATAACTCAGAAAAAGTGACTAAGTGAACGATCCGATGACGAACAACTATTTGTCGGTTTTGATAGTAAACCCATTTAGCAAATGATGATTTCGATACTGCCAGCGGCTCGATATCATTGACAACGATCCATTCATATCAATAACACTAAGATATATAAATAATCAATTATCAAACACATTTCGATGGCACGATCGCAGGCCACGCACCAAATAGTCAAACTCTCTATTTTGCTGATGGTCTTACCGACCATTGTGTGTCTACTCACCCATATATCAATCACTACCCCTTCAACTGGCCTATTAGAACTAATAAATATTACCGGATTTGTGAAATGCTTGGTCCCAGCTTCGATTGTGGGTGGTTCGCTCTATATCGTGAGCGAAATGATAACACGACCCTTCGAGAAGTAATGATATCGATCCTGAAGAAGATACCTTTACGATAGGACTTTCAACGAAAAATCACGCAATATCGCTGATGGATGGTTTCGATGAAAAACTTCGATTCGGTGGTAGTACAATCAGACGAAAAACGGTCTATTCGTACATAACTTTCACTTGGTCGGCGACTGGTTTCAATATATATCGGCCTGTCGGACCTGCTTTGACTGGTGTGAAATCTGCAATAAATGTGGTCGTTTGATTGTTCCGAATCTCAAATGATTTATTGAACTTGAGCGGCGCTGTTCCTGGTACTGTTACGGTCGGTGTGCCCCCATCTTTGAGTACGGCCTCCGTCGTCGTTGCCTCCAGCATGAGGAATTCATAGGATCCCGTTTTGAGTTCCGTCTCATCGATTAATGCAGTCGCCTCACCGGTCAGTTTTGTGAGATCAACTGTGGAACTGGCATTGATCTCTTGTAAATTACCGTCTGTCGGTTTCACGCGGATCCCCGTTATTTTCACTTTGAGTGTCTTGAAATCCTCAATCGCGCCTGGTTGATCGCTGACTTTCGTTGAAAGCGTTCCGGTGGCGGATCCGCCAAGTCCTGCACAGCCTGCCAGCATCGCACTGCCAACGAGGCCGGCAACTGATTGGAGATATATTCTGCGTTCCATACAGCAATCTATGGTAGTCCCGACCAAGTAGGTAATGGCCTATCGCTTAGCATTGATAGATAGTATTTTATTTACTCTTGATGGGCTCAAGGTATTCCAATAATGTGCATTTTACACTCCATGATATACCATATCCTTTCCCTTTCGGGTCATTCTCATATTGTTAGAACCGTCAATCTTTACATATGGATTCTACTCCTACATTTAACTGGAGGGAAAAGTAATGGCTACAACTGATGCAAGAACTGACGAACGGTTCCAGGTCTCGACGGAGTGGTTTGGGCCAGCACTGGTTGTCCTCCGAGTGATCCTTGGATGGCACCTCTTCTATGCTGGATTGACGAAACTCCTCAATCCAGGCTGGAGTGCTGAAGGCTTCCTGTTACATGCGATTCCGAAAGGCAATCCGATTCCAGGATTCTGGCCGTATCTGGCAAACAATTGGCTCTGGTTGATCAACCCGCTCAATGAGTGGGGCCTGACCTTGATTGGCTTCGGTCTCATCATCGGCGGGGCCGTCCGGTGGAATGCATTCTGGGGCAGTGTCACAATGTTGTTCTACTGGTTGGCAAGTCTACCACTGGCGCATAGTCTCTTGATCGATTCCCACATCATCTATATCGCCACGTTGTTCGGCCTCGGTGCCTTTGGTGCCGGTCGATACCTCGGCGTTGATGAATATGTCGAGGAGTGGGACATCGTCAAAAACAACCCCTGGTTAAAGTATTTCCTCGGGTGATTAACAATGGCAACTACATCAAACTCTGAACACACGATACCCATCAAGACCGGTCATGAAAAGTACATCGAAATATCTAAGACATGGTCAGGGCCGGCACTATTGATCATGCGAGTCCTACTCGGCTGGCATTTCTTCTTCGCCGGTATCACGAAAGTCATGAATCCTGGCTGGTCAGCAAAAGGCTACCTGTTGAATGCTGTTGGAAAAGCAAATCCGTTTACGGGATTCTTCCATGCTATGGCCAATAGTGCCTGGATGCCTCTTGTCGATGTCCTGAATATGTGGGGCTTGACGCTTGTCGGTATTGCCCTGATCATCGGATTTGCTGTTCGATGGAGTGCGTTCTGGGGTGCCGTGATGATGTGGTTCTACTGGGCCTCCAGTCTGCCACTCGCCCATAGCATCTTCGTTGATGATCACTGGGTTTACGTGGCACTTCTTTTCGCCCTCGGTGCCTTCGGTGCTGGTCGATACTACGGCATTGATAAGTACATCGAAGACCTGGCGATCGTCCAGAATAACGCCTGGCTGAAATACCTGCTCGGATAAGACGTCAATGGAATCGTTTTGCTTCCGAATTTTGCGGTTTGCTGTTTGCCGTGGTATAATGACTATTTAATATCAAGTGGTTTGTATCGAATTGCGGAATCCATAATATCACTTTCCCTGATTTTCATAATTATTGTTGGAATAAACCGATAACCGACACGATATACGATTATAAATCCAATATCGATATATCATTGGTGACAGAAATTCGGAATATCAAAGGTGGAATATCATATGCCAGGTTCAGTTTTTATTGAAGGTGACCGAGTATATCTCCGGACCATCGAGGAAGAAGATATC